>CAYUOD010000042.1:0-9625 GCA_964446225.1 uncultured Acidimicrobiales bacterium
CGAGCGTCAGAGCAATGCTGAAGCCGGTGACTACGCGCTTGGCTCCTCGGGCGGGGCTCTTCTTGGTGTTCCGGCGGGCGCTGATCTGAGCGACCCGCTCATCGTCAGTCATCGTCGTCCTCGTAGCGGTCGTCATCGTCGTCGTCTTCGTAGCGGTCGTCGTCTTCGTACTTGTCATCGTCGTCGTCTTCGTAGCGGTCGTCGTCTTCGTACTCGCCCTCGTACTGGTCATCGTCGTCGTAGGTGCGGACGCTCGTATCGGGCACGGTTTGGTACTCGATCACGAAGCCTGGGTCTGACTGAAGGGCCTCGTCGGCACCAGTGGGCGCTTGGACCGGATTACCGTCAGCATCGACATAGGTCGTGATGATTTCGGGAGTCTGGGCTGGCTGGCTGGGTTGTGCGACCGAGAAGACCAGCACACCGCCTGCTGCGACTGCGGCACCTATTGCGAGTGGGATGTACATGAGCTCTCCTTGGTTCGTGTGTAGTTGCACCGTAAGAAACCACGCTGAGGAACCGCTGAAGGAAGCTGAAGGTGTCTTCAGGATTCTTCAGCGTCAGCTCAGCCAGGCAGAGGTACTCTCGGCACATCGATAGAAGGAACTCATGCGGGTCCTGGTAGTTGAAGACGAACTTCCCATGGCGAGCTCCATCAAGCGCGGGCTTGAAGCCGAAGGGTTTGTCGTGGACGTCGCCCATGACGGCGAGAATGGACTTTGGCTGGCCCGCGAGAACGAGTACAGCGTCATCGTGCTCGACGTCATGTTGCCGATTGTCAACGGCTACCTGGTCTGTCGAGCACTGCGTGAGGAAGAGAACTGGACTCCAATCCTGATGCTCACCGCCAAGCAGGGGGAGTTCGACGAGGCCGAAGGACTCGACACTGGCGCAGATGACTGGGTCACGAAACCGTTCTCGTTCGTCGTGCTTGTGGCCCGCATTCGTGCGCTGGTCCGACGAGGACATGTTGAACGGCCTGTGCTCCTTGAGGCAGCCGGGCTGTCGCTCGATCCAGCGACCCGCGCTGTCGTCAGGGACGAAGTGTCCATCGATCTCACATCGCGTGAATTCGCCATCCTCGAATATCTCCTGGTCAACCGCGGTGTTGTCTGCTCGAAACAGCAGATACTCGCTCATGTGTGGGACTTCGCCTATGACGGCGACGACAACATTGTCGAGGTCTATGTGAGCTCGCTGAGAAAGAAGATCGACGCTCCCTTTGGTACGAGGACGATAGAAACTGTCCGCGGAGCTGGCTACCGGGTGGTGGCTCATGGCTCTTAGGCTCAGGCTTCCTATTCGTTTGCGGGCGGCTTTGGGTGCCACGGTCGTGGTGCTTGTTGCGCTCGTCATTAGCGGCTTTGTGCTGCTGCTGTTCTTTGAGAGCAATCTCCGCGACAGTCTTGATTCCACGCTCTCGGCTCAGGCCGAGGACCGGGCGGTGCTGATCGCAGCGGGCAGCGCATCACAGCACCTGGTGTCGACAAAACAGCAGGAGTCGTTCGTCTGGATTGGAACTTCGCAGGGCGAGGTGGTCGCCCAAAGCGGTCTGCAGCTTGTGAACCCGCCGCTTGGATTGTCACCCGGTGAACCAGAGACGATGTCGATTCGAGTAATCGAGGAGGATGAAGACGAGCGGGAGACCGAAATGGTCGAGGTCCGGGTCGTGATGCAGCCGGTCGATGCAGCTGGTGGATCCGATCTGCTGGTTGTGGTCGGGGCCGAACTCGAGGACCTGGATAGCGAAGTTGCCGCCGCCCGCCGACTCATTCTTATTGGTTTGCCGATTGTGGGACTCTTTGTGGCGATAGCGAGCTGGGTTGCGGTCGGTGCGGCTTTTAGACCGATCGAGCAAGTACGGGCTGAAGCCGAGGAGATTTCGGGCCATCGCCTCGATCGAAGGCTGTCGGTGAGCGGAACCGGTGATGAGGTGGACCGCCTGGTGGGCACGATGAACGAGATGCTTGAGCGCCTGGATCAGCACGAGCAGTCTCAGCGCAGGTTCGCCTCAGATGCATCCCACGAACTCAAGAGTCCTGTCGCAAACGTGAGGGCCATGATCGAGGTGGCCGAGGTGGACAGCGATGACCGTGATGCGCTGCTCGCGGAGTTGGATCGGATCGCAAAAATAGTTGAGGACCTGCTGTTTGTAACGGTGCAATCGGAGTCTGCAGATGGCCATGCGCAGCAGCTCGTGCACCTTGACGATGTCCTCTTTGATGAAGCCGAATTGTTGCGACCCGACGACTCGATCTCGATCTCCGTGGGCGATATCCAACCAGTGGATGTCATGGGCTCAGCCAACCACCTGCGCAGAGCGGTACGCAACGTCGCTGAGAACGCCGTACGACACGCAGCGACCATCGTGAAGCTCGAGCTTCGGCCCGAGGGCGACTTTGCAGTTGCGCGAATAATCGACGACGGTGTGGGTATTCCGCTGGCAGGCCGCGAAGATGTGTTTGAGCGCTTCGTGCGTTTGGACGCGGGTCGTGCCCGTAGCGCAGGTGGCACCGGCCTCGGCCTTGCGATAGCAAAGCAGATTGTTGACTCTCATGGCGGAGACATACGAGTTACAGAAACTCCGGGTGGGGGCGCTACGTTTACGCTGCGCCTACCGCGAGTCAGCGATACGATCGAATAGGCGCGAAACAGCGCATTCCGGGGGGACGGGCAAGCAATGAAGCAGTTGACGGGCCTCGATGCCAGCTTCTTGTATATGGAGACAAAGACTCAGTTCGGTCACGTCAGTGGTCTCACCATTTACGACCCGCCACGCCCGGACTACCGGCCCTATGAGGTCATCAGACGCAGGGTGGCAGACCGGCTGCATCTCATGGAACCCCTGCGTAGACGCTTGGTGCAGGTTCCCTTCGATCTGGATCATCCGTACTGGATAGAAGACCCGGAGTTCGATCTCGACTTCCACTTCCGCCACATCGCCGTTCCGCCACCTGGTGGGCCCGCCGCACTGGATGAGCTGGTCTCGGACATCATTGCTCGCCCGATCAATCGCAACCATCCGCTCTGGGAGGCCTATGTCATCGAAGGCCTTGAGGGTGGAAAGTTCGCGTTGCTCATCAAGCTGCACCACGCGGCCGTGGACGGGGCCTCGGGCATGGAACTCACTACCCTGCTGCTCGACGCAGACCCCGATGCTGCGCCGTCGACCGAGGCGGCTCCGGAGTGGTCGCCAGGTGCGGCACCGAGTCAGTCAGAGGTGCTGGCCCGCGCGGCATGGGATCTGGCCTCCCGTCCTCGCACAGCGCTGCGCCTGCAGGCCCGCATGCTCAGCACGGCGGCTGACCTGACGCGGAGTCGCGGAATCGGCGGCCTCGCTGATGTTGCCCGCAAGGGTCTGCCCGGAGCACCGGGCCGCATGCTCCGCAAGGCGATTGGTTCGGGCTACTCAGAACGCGATGAGGCTCCCGATTTGCCCGATCGGCCGGCACCCGCGACGCCGTTCAACCGGGCGATCACGCCCCATCGCAGTTTTCTGCACCGCACGCTGTCTCTTGATGTGGTCAAGCAGATCAAATCGAAGGCTGGCGTCACCGTCAACGACGTCGTTATGACGATCTGCGCCGGTGGGCTGCGTCGCTATCTGCTGCTGCACGAAGCGTTGCCCGAAGATCCCCTGATTGCGATGATTCCCATCTCGACGCGGACCGGCCTTGAGTCCGACAAGTGGACCAACCGCGTCTCTGGGCTCATGGCGGCGCTGCCGACCCACGCCGAGGACCCTTTGGACAGATTGGCTCAGGTGCATGAAGCCATGTTGCGGGCAAAGGACAGTTTCTCGGCGATACCGGCCGACATTCTCACCGATATGTCGCAGCTGAGTCCGCCGGGTCTCTCCATTCGAGCGAGCAGAATGGCAACGCGAATGCGCATCGCCGATCGGCTGAATCCGCCGATCAATCTTGTGATCTCCAATGTTCCCGGCGCTCGCCAGCCTTTGTATTTGGAGGGCTCGAAGCTGATGAACTTCTATCCGGTGTCGACAATCACTGAAGGGATCGGCTTGAACATCACCGTGCAGAGTTACGTCGACAAACTGGACTTTGGACTTGTGGCCTGTACTGAGTTGGTCCCGGATCTGGATGTGATGATGGACTGCATTGGTAAGGAACTGGATCTATTGCGTGACGCAGTCGGACTTGGCGGTGCGCAGTGACAGCCGCGAACATGCGTGACGGCGTGAACGCACCGTCCACCCTTCTTCGTTGGATGGAGGCGCGGGCCGTCGTCGAGGCCGGAAGCCTGGTGGCAGCCTCGCCGTTCTTACATCTGCTGAAGCGCGGCGATCCGCATCCCGTGCTCGTGATGCCGGGCTTTGGAGCGAGCGACCGCTCAACGGTTGCCCTGCGCTGGCATATTCAGAACTGGGGGTACACCGTCTCCGGCTGGGAGATGGGCGCCAATCTTGGGCCGACCCCTGAAGTCATCCGCGCTCTTCGTGAGCGACTAGTGGGCCTCTATGAGGAACAGGAAAAGACGGTCACGTTGGTGGGCTGGAGCCTCGGCGGAATCTACGCCCGTTTTCTTGCCCGCCACTTCCCTGACATCGTGCGCCAGGTCATCACAATGGGGTCTCCGTTTCGTATGGTGCAGGGTGATCAGAGTTCTGTGTCATCGCTGGCCGAATCGCTGGAGCACACCTGGGATCAGGCCGTCATTGTGGATCGCCCCCCGGAACATCTCAAAACCGAGTTGCAGGTTCCGTCGACCGCTATTTACACACGCACCGATGGTGTCGTGCGCTGGCACACCTGCATCGACGCGGCAGGGCCTCGGCGTGAGAACGTCGAGGTCTACGGCAGTCATGTCGGACTCGGAGTGAGTCCCTCGGTGCTGTATGTCGTAGGCAATCGGCTCGCGCAAAAACCTGGTGCCTGGAAACCGTTTCGTCCGCCGTTGGCGCTGAGTTGGGCCTACCCTCGACCGGCTGTGTGGGAAGAGTCGGCCTAGTCCATCTCGCCGGGCTTGAATACATCCGGCCTCGTGACTCTGGTTGGTTCGGTGGCTGATTCCAGCAGGCTGAGCGCGTCTTCAAGGACCGCGGCATGGGTCTGCCTATCGCCGGGAGCGCCCATGGGGCGGCCAAGGGGATTGCTGGTCATGAGAACCCGCGGCAGCTTCATTGTTTCACCAACATGCTTGAAGGTGTCGATCATGATGATCACCGTTGGGGTTCCTGCTTCTTCAAGGGCTCTTGTGAGGTGTCCGACCGACACGTGACAGACCGGTCAGACCGGTATGAGCAGCGCAACGTCAGCGTCGAGATCCTGGACTTTCTTCACCCACTCGGGGAGCAGCTTCTTGAGCCTGAGGTGAGAGGTTGCACCTGGAAACGACAGCAGTTCCTCGGTGAGTGAGCCAATCCGACCGTCGGCGACCGCCTCACGAAGCGTCTCAACCGGAAAGCTGACGTTGGCGTCACGCTGCGCGGAGCGAATGTCGTAACCCGGATGACGCACAGCCAGGTCGGCTATGTCGATATCGCCGGGGATCGTCGAGAGAACAGGCGTTTCCCGTAGGAACTCTCCGACCCGCGCTGCTGCCTCCTCCTGTGTGAGTTGCGCTTCGCCGAGTGGCATCGGGTCGTCGCCGTGCACAAAGTGCCCGCTCGATGTGAACAGGGCAACCTTGCTTTGTGAAAGTGGCTTACTGAGTGGGGCGAAGACCTCTTCGACCGCGCTGGCGTCCGCGGCTTCGGAGGGAGCGTAGGCAGCTTTCTGGGCTCTGTATACGATGTCGATCACCGCGTCGAGATCACCAGTGTCGTATGCGTCACCGATCTCTGCGAGAAGTTGCTCGAGGAAGTCTGCGGCGGTCTTGGCGTCCATGTTCTTGAGAAACTTGAAACTCAGGTTGTTTCGACTGCCGTAGCCGAAGGAGTTCTTGAACTCCTCAAAGGTCTCATCCACTTATGTGCTCCTTTGCATGGATCATCGCAACCGTACTCGGCGACCGAGGTAGATCCCCAGCCCGAGGATGCCGAGAATCAGAAGGAACAGGAAGCGCACGCGAAAGAACAGCAGAAGGCCCGCGAGAGCGGCGATGCTGATCTTCAGGTTTCGCGCAAATCCTGGCGACTCCTTGGCTCGTCCTCCCAGCATGGCGAGTCCCGGGGTCACCAGAAACCAGAGGAGCGCGACAAACGCGAGGGTGCTCAGGCTGATGAAGGACATCGCCCGACTCTACCGGAGCGATTCGATCCGCTGAGGAGACCATCACTTCGCTCACTCCACATAGATGCGTAACTGGATCGGCTATGGCCCCCGAGACTTACGCATCTATGTGGAGTGGGAGAGATTTCGTCGTAAACCGGCAGCATCGGGCAAACTGGGACGATGACTACACAACCGGTGCCGCTCACCGTTTACAGCGACTATCTCTGACCGTGGTGTTATGTCGGGGCCGTGCGTCTCGAGAAGCTGGCCGAAGAGATGGGTGCCAAGGTGGACATCACCTGGAAATCGTTCCTGCTGCGCCCAGAGCGTGAGCAGCGCTCGATGGAAAAGTTCACGCAGTACACCGAGACCTGGAAGCGTCCCGCGTCGATGGAGCCCGAGGCCAAGTTCAATCAGTGGTCCGGAGAGCACGAGCCGCCCAGCCACAGTGTGCCAGCACTGGTGGCATCGAAAGCGGTCGAGGACATTGCGCCCGACACGTGGGACGCGTTCCACCACACCCTGATGGAGGCCTACTTTGTGGAGAACCGCACCATCTCTGATCTGGAGGTTCAGCTCGATGTTGCCGAGGAAGTCGGCATAGACCGGGAGGATCTCAGCATCGCGCTGAGCGAGCGGATCAGTATCTATGCCAACGAAGTCATCGCCGACCACAACGATGCCGTGAGGGCTGGCGTGACCGGTGTGCCTGCGGTTGTGGCCCCCGGCGGATTTGTGATTCCGGGTGCACAGGACGTTGAAATCTACCGGAATATCGTCCAGAGATTGCTCGACAACCAGGATCGTTCTGCACCAAATGACCTCTAGGCTGTGGTGATGAAGGGTCTCCTCATCCAACACGACTGCTACAGCTTTGGTGGCGTTATTCGTGAGCAGCTCGAACAGCGCGGAGTTATCTTCGACGAGTTCCTGGTGGTCGAGGATTTCACCAACCCTGTTTCGTACAAGCCATTTCCTGATCCGGGCGACTATGACCTGGTCGTCGCCATGGGATCGCCCTGGTCGTTCTACGACGATGACCTCATCGGCACCTGGATCGGTCGCGAGGTTGAGTTCGTGAAGAAAGCGGACGAAGTCGGCGTGCCGTTCTTCGGCATCTGCTTTGGAGCTCAAGTACTTGCAGCCGCGCTTGGCGGCTCAGTCCAGCTCGCACCCGTCAGTGAGTTGGGTTGGTATCAGGTGATGACGGCGGAGCCTGAGGCGGTGGCTGAGGGCCCGTGGATGCAATGGCATAAGGACGGATTCACTCCGCCGGCCGAGGCCGAGATCCTTGCCAAGAGCCCAGCTGGCGTGCAGGCAATGCGCATCCGGAATCATTTCGGCGTGCAGTTCCACCCCGAGATGACGAACTCGATCGTGGAGAGCTGGATCAGGATGGGTGGCGATCACGAGCTCAAGAAAAATGGCGTCGCACCTGAGGATCTCATCGCGGCAACAGCTACGAGCAGCGAAGTGTCTCGTCCGAACGCGCTGCGCCTGGCCGACTATTTCCTGGATGAGTGCGCCAAGCTCGGACAGGTTGCCGGGGCCTAGTCTCTAGCTTCCGGTCCAGCCCTGTGTAGGGCGATCGAACCAGATGTGCACCTGACCGGTCCCGATCGACGCTTCGTACTTTGAGAAGAGTTCTCCTGTCGCGACACAGTCGCGTCCACCGAGCGCGCCGGCCATGATGAGGTATGGCGCGAACCGGGCCTCGGGCGAGAATTGCTTGAACCACTCCATGTTGTCGATGACCGCCGCGTGATCCCCGCTGGAGAACCAGTGCATGACCTTGTGGTCCGCGGCCACGGCCTCGGGTGAGTGGATGTTGGACTCGGCTGAGCTTTCGCGCTGGCGCAACTCTTGCAGGTTCAGAAATTTGTGGCTAAGAGCCCCCGAAGCCATCAGCACGACACGGCGGTCTGACCGTTGTATCGCCTCACCGATGACTTCGCCGAACCGGAGAAAGTCCTCGTCTGTACCCGTCTGACATATGGCCGCGGAGACCCACCGTTCGTTCGCCTGCATCCAGTGGGCGAGGTTGATGGTCGGATAGTAGATCGGCAGTTGCGGATCGTTGGAGACATGCACCCAGGTGTCGTCTCGCTCGGACGCGACCTCGCCCACGAGGTGCGCCAATTCGGGGTCACCTGGATGGTCATAGGCCACACCGTGCAGCCCTCGGGGAAGTTCGCTTGATGTGAACGAGCCAGAGCGGCGCTCGTGGCCGGCGATGATGTGCTCAAAGGTCGAGAACCAGTGGGCGTCGAGCACGATGACCGTGTCGGCTTTGAGTGCCGAGAGTTTTTCGTCCTTCAGGCGCTGCAGGCCGCTCGCTACCGTGATCTCTTCGCCGTCGTTGAGTTCGCGTCTGAGCTTCTCGTCGAACATGACGGTCGGCACGTGGGCCACGATTCCCGCGGCGACAATTTCTCCCATGGAGTCGCCAGTGACTACTTGTTGAGAGTGATGCGGACCGGCATGTGCTTCACACCGCGGATGAAGTTTGAGCGTAGCAATTCGATGTCACCGGTGATCTCAGCTGTAGCCATCCGCTTCAGGAGTTCCTGAAAGGTGACGCGTATTTCGAGTCGGGCGAGGTGAGCGCCAAGACAGAGGTGCGGTCCTCGGAGTCCAAAGGTGACGTGATCGTTTGGTGTCCGGCGGATATCGAATGTGTACGGGTCGGGGAACTTGCGCTCGTCATAGTTGGCCGAGGTGTAGAAGATGACTACCTTGTCGCCCGCCTTGATGGTCTTGCCGTGCATTTCCACATCGCGGGTCGCTGTACGCCGGAAGTGCATGGTGACAGATGCGTAGCGCAGGATCTCGTCCGCGGCCGTGTTCGCCAAGCTGGGATCGTTGCGGAGATCCTCCATGGCCTGTGGGTTGTCGAGTAGATACATGAGCCCGTAGCTGATCGTGTGTCGGGTTGTCTCGTTGCCTGCCACGGCCATCAGGGCGAAGAAGTTCTTGAACTCCAGGTCGGTGAGCGGTTCGCCGTCCTTGGTAGGAGCCAGCAGTTTCGAGATGATGTCATCTTTTGGATTTTCACGCCGCTCGAGGGCGGCGCTCTCGGCGTACTTGTAGACCTTGAGCGCAGATGGGCTGCGGAAGGGGAGAAGGCGGAACTCTTCGGTGTCCTCGAGGTCAACGACGACCTCGGCGTATTCGGGGTCGGAGTTGGAGATCATTGAGTCGCCCCAGCGCACGAGATCGGGAGCGTCCTTCTCTGAGACCCCGAGGAGTCTGCACAGCAGCCGCATGGGGAGTTCTCTCGAGATCGCCTCGACAAAGTCGAACTCTGCATCGTCGACGAGCACATCGTCGAGGATCATGCCGGTGAGTTCGCGAAAAGCATCCTCGTAGGTCTCGACCATCCGCCGGGTGAACCCGCGGCTGACGAGGCGTCTCAGGCGCGTGTGGTCTGGCGGGTCGATCTCCATGAG
>CAYUOD010000042.1:9725-11788 GCA_964446225.1 uncultured Acidimicrobiales bacterium
TGCAGTCTCTTGTAGGCATTGACGTTCGGGGCCAGGATGCCAGCGAGGCCCTCGTGGTGGGCCACCATGCCGGCGATGGCTTGATGAGCGATCTTGGACAGCCCGTCGGCTGCGTCGCCGTCCAGTAGCAGGTTCTCGCCAGTTTCGGGGTTGGCGAGCGAGAGGTTGATATGGAGTCCGCTGCCCCCTTTCTCACTGAACGGCTTGCCCATGAAAGTGAGCAGAAGTCCGTATCGGGTGGCCACCTCTTTCGCGAGCAGCTTGAAGAGAAAGGCATCGTCAGCCGCCTTCATGGCTTCGTCGTAGCAGAGGGTGAGCTCAAACTGTGGATTGTCGTACTCGCTGTTGAAGGACTCGATCCTGAGTCCCAGACCTTCGGCGATCTTCCAGATCTCTTCTATGACTCCGTAAGGATCAACTTCGGCGCCGGTGCCGTACACGTAGGCCCCGTCGGTGTTGATGGGTTGCCAACCGCCGTCGCCGTCCGGCTCAAGCAGGTAGGCCTCAAGTTCAAGGCCGATGTTCACCTGGTAGCCAAGTTCAGCCCAGTCGGCTACGGCTTTGGTGAGAGCGGTCCTCGGGGAGACGGCCACGGGTTCGCCGTGTTCGAAGAGATCCGCTACGACTATGCCGGTGTCTGGCTCCCACGATTGGCGCACGTCTGCGAGCTCGAACTCAGCATCCATGTCGCCGAGTCCTTGAAAGAAGTTGGAACCGGGTGTGCCCGGCGTCATCTCGCGGTCGTAGCCAAGTGACCATACGCCGGTACAGAACTTGGCGCCGTTCTCTGCGAGCCTCGCAGGCACGTACTTTCCCCGGGCCAGTCCAAGGTGGTCTGGCCACAGGACTCGAATACGGTGGTAGTCGGTCACGAAATCTCCCCCAAGATGTACAGTTTGGAACCAAATGTTGGTGAGTACTTGAGGATACACATGGCGCGCTCTGCTCGAATCGCTGATGTCGAAGTGAAGCTGGATCACTGGATCGGCGGGCAGCGTGTCGGCTCCGCCGCGACTTTTACCGATGTCTCACCAATTGACGAGATGCCGCTTGCCGAGATCGCTCGTGGTACTTCACTTGAGGCTGATCTGGCGATCTCCGCCGCAGCGGCAGCTTTTGAAGGATGGGGCCGCACGCCGCCCGTAGAACGTGCCCGCTTGCTCCATGCGATTGCTGATGGAGTAGAGGCGCGGATCGACGATCTCGCCATCGTTGAGACCTGTGACAACGGCGCGCTCCTGCGTTCACACCTCCGCGGCGTCATGCCGCGGGTGGCCCACAACTTCCGGTTCTTCGCTGACTGGCTCCTTGAGCTCGGACATTCCGACTTCAACACGCGTGGGCACACGAACCACGTGAGCTGGGATCCCTCGGGTGTGGCCGTACTTATCACGCCGTGGAATGCGCCGCTCATGCTCGCGACATGGAAGATTGCTCCGGCGCTCGCGGCTGGTTGCACCGTGGTACTCAAGCCGGCCGAGTGGTCACCGCTCACCGCGTCCCTACTGGCGGACATTGCCGCGGACGCGGGTCTGCCAGACGGCGTGTACAACGTCGTGCAGGGCTACGGCGCTGAGGTTGGAGCGCCGCTGGTCGAGGATCCTCGCACTGCGCGCGTCAGCTTCACCGGATCCGTACCCACGGCACGCATCATCGCTGCGGGCGCAGCTAAGAACCTCACGCCGACCAGTCTTGAACTCGGAGGCAAGTCGCCGTTCGTGGTGTTCGCTGATGCAGACATGGATCGGGCCGTTGAGATGGCCGTCGAGCAGTATGACAACGCAGGTCAGGTCTGTCTGGCAGGCACTCGCCTGCTCGTCGAGGAGTCGGCCAGCGACGACTTCACTGAGCGTTTCGTGGCGCGGGCTGGCGAGATCAAGCAGGGCGATCCACGTGACCCGGACACAGACATCGGTCCGCAGATCTCAAGGCAGCAGTTCGACAAGATCGACGGATTCGTACAACGCGCCAAGACAGCGGGAGCGACCGCGGTCATAGGCGGCGGACCGAACGAAGATCTTGGTGGTCTGTTCTACCGACCGACGCTGTTCACTGACATGGCC
>CAYUOD010000043.1:0-8381 GCA_964446225.1 uncultured Acidimicrobiales bacterium
GACGTGGTACGGCAGGATCACTTTCTCAAGCTCGGTAACAAGCCACGCAGGTGCGATCAGATAACCAAGACGAGCCGCAGCCATTGCCCACGTCTTTGAAAACGTGCGTGCAATAACGAGCGGAATATCGTTATCAAGCAGCTTGGCGGCAGAGAACTCTGCGAACTGCCCGTACGCCTCGTCCACGACCACAATGCCAGAGGCGGCCGCAATGATGGCCTGAATGAGCGCTGGGCTTTCGGGCAGCCCTGAGGGGTTATTGGGCGAGCAGAGAAAAACCACATCAGGTTGCTCGGCCCCGATGAAGTCAATCGCTGCAGCCTGGTCGACCACGAAGTCTGCGTCGCGGGGCTGCTGGTGGACGGAGGTGCCGGTGATCCGGGAGATATGTGCGTGGAGCGCGTAGGTCGGCTCAAAGGTAAGCGCCGACCTGCCATGTCCACCGAAGGCCAGCATTAAAGCCTGGAGGCCCTCGTTGGAACCGTTGGCTACGAAAATCTGGTCGGCACCCACCCCGTGGAGTTCTCCGAGATCGGACCGGAGTGCGCCAATGGCCCGGTCGGGGTAGCGGTTCCACCTGAGGTCCTTGAGCGCGTCAGCCACCGCCAGGTCATAACCAGGCGGAGGGGGAAACGGCGACTCATTGGTGTTGAGCCGAACGTCGACATCAATCTGGGGTGAGAAGTATCCGCTCAGAGCGCGTAGATCGGGCCGGATCTGTGGACGGCTCATTGGCGGTCCAAGCGCATCCGCACCGAGCGGGCATGCGCGTGTAGACCTTCAGAATTCGCGATCGCCTCAACGTGTGCGGCGACCTCACGGAGTCCGTCTGGTGTCACAGAAATCACATGCATAGGTTTACAGAAATCCGCCACCCCGAGCGCACCCGAGAATCTGGCTGTGCCAGCGGTGGGCAGGACGTGGCTGGGACCAGCGATGTAATCGCCAAGCGATGCCGGTGCATCCGTGCCCACGAATATGGCTCCCGCGTTTCTCACTTCGCCAAGCACGCCTTCTGGCTCGGCCTGCATCAGCTGCAGGTGCTCGGGTGCTATCTGATTGACCACAGCGGCCGCAGCTGCTGGTCCATCCACAAGCGCCACATAGCCAGCGGTGCTCAGTGTGGACATGATTGCATCCCGCCTGGGTTCGTTCTCGAGGAGACGGGAGATCTCGCCGCCGATCTGCTCGGCGACGCTTTCGGACCAGGTCACCAGCCAGGAGAGGCCACTCGGGCCATGTTCGGCCTGTACGATCAGGTCGATCGCCGCGAGCTCAATAGGCGTAGCCTCATCAGCTACCACAACAATCTCGGACGGCCCGGCGAACGCTGAGGGCACGGAAACGGTTCCTGCAACCTCACGCTTGGCAACGGCAACGAAACGGTTCCCCGGACCAACTATCGCGTCCACGGCCCGCACCGACTCAGTGCCATAGGCCAGCGCGGCGATTGCCTGGGCTCCGCCAACCGCGAAGACCTCATCGACGCCAGCGATCGCGGCCGCTGCGAGCGTCTCACGAGGCACAGAGCCAGTGGGTCCGGGAGGAACGCAGACAACGACCTCCTCTACGCCGGCTACCCGTGCGATGACCGCGGTCATGAGCACGGTGGATGGATAGCTGGCCAGGCCGCCAGGCACGTAACAACCAGCTCGGGCCAGTGGCTGCGACCACTCTCGAATCGTCAGGCCACCACGCTGATACGTGGACGGCTCGATGAGTTGCTGTCTGTGAAAGTCTGCAATGGCCTCGGCCGCCGCCTCTAGCGCAGCTCTGAGCTCGGTGGGAGTCTCCCGAAGAGCTGACTCAAGTTCTGCATCTGGCACCCGGATCGCTGCAAGGGACACACCGTCGAAGCGCTCAGTCAGGTCCCGCAATGCAAGGTCGCCACGCTCCCTTACCTCTGCAATGATGTTGCGCACGATGTCCACGGGTTCATCGGCGAGTTCAGGCCGGGGCAGCCGGTAGGGCGGCGATGTTTTGCGGAGATCAAGATTCTGAAGCACGCGGCGAGCGTACTGTCATGGAGACCCAAAGTGAGAATGAGTATTTCTGGTCCGGAGGCCGCATGAATCCAAACGCCGAATTGTCATCGGTTCAGTCACAGCTCCAAGAGCTGACGCTGCGGGTTGGCGCGGCAGCCGAAACACTCCAGAAGAGCAACAAGGAAGATAAGGCCGCTGACCTATTCGAGATTGAGCGGCTCCTCAGAACCGCCAGCAGACGCCTTGACCGGATGACGAACTAGTCGGAGGGGCCCGCGTCGATCGCCTCTTGAATCGCCTGGTCGCGGGTCAACAGTACGAGCAGGTTGGATACCATCTCCGCCTTGCGTTCACCGTCAAGGTCAACGACCTCACGCTTCGCGAACATGTCCAGTGCGTCGCAGATCACACCCACGGCACCCTCCACAATGTTCCGCCTCGCTCCGACCACCGCCGCAGCTTGCTGACGGCGCAACATGGCGTCGGCAATCTCTGGCGCATAGGCGAGATGGCTAACGCGGGCCCGGATCACCTTGGATCCCGCGGTTGAGAGACGTTCCTGAAGATCGTCTTGGAGGACCGATCCGATGTCCACCGGATGCGTGCGCAGCGAGGTGCGATCACCCTCATAGTCCTCATACGGAAACTCCGAGCCCAACTGCCGGGTTGCCATCTCTGCCTCTTGGAGCACATAACTGCTGTAGTTCTCAACCCCGAACACGGCTTGCACCGGTTTTTCAACGCGCCAGACGATCTCTGCTGAGATCTCAATCGGATTGCCGGCAACGTCGGTGACCTTGAACACCGGCGTGGTGAAACTCTGGTCACGCAGTGACACCAGTTTGCGTTGTTTGGCTGACAGTGGATTCGCCCAATGGAAGCCAGGTTCTGAGACCGAACCGATGTAGCGTCCGAGCGCGATAAGTACCCGGGCACTGTTCGGTCGCACGATAAAGAAGCCGGGCAAAGCCGCAAACGATGCAACTGCCAACAGTGGACCGAACAGCATCAGCGCCATCGAGTCCGAGAAGAAACCAACGACAATGGATGCAACGGCAAGAACAAACGCGACGACCACCAGAGCAACCGCGACAAGTCCTGACTGAGTCCAGGCCGTGAACTCCTCGATCAACCGCTCCTCGGATTCCTCAGGTTGCTCGTCGATCATCGCAGTCGTCCTTCGCTGTACTCGGGCCCATCTGATGAACTGTTCTCGCTGAACTCTCTCCCAGAATCATTGCAGCATCAGAGCGTCGATGATGGACAGAAGCTCGCGAGCACGCACTCAGCACAAGCAGGACGCCGGGCAACACACACTCGACGACCATGCAGAATCATCAGAAGGCTGAAGTCACCTCTCTCGAGAGCGGGGACCATGGGATTGAGCTCCATCTCGATCTTTACCGGATCTGTCTCCTCTGTGAGCTCAAGCAGCCCACTCAAACGCTTCACATGCGTATCAACAGGCAGACCCGGGAGGCCAAAGACCACGCTGCGCAGCACATTCGCTGTCTTGCGTCCGACGCCGGGCAGCTTCACCAGGCTCTTCATATCGCTGGGGACCTCACCACCGTGATCTGCGACCACTGCCTGGGCCATGCCAACCAGGCTCTTGGACTTATTGCGATAGAAGCCAGTGGTATGCACGAGCTCCTCCACCTCGGAGAGATCAGCCTGGGCCAGATCCTCGGGCGCTGGATAGCGCTCAAAGAGTGCGGGCGTCACCATGTTGACGCGCACGTCAGTGCACTGCGCTGACAGAATCGTGGCCGCAAGCAACTCATAGGCGTTGTGATGATCGAGCTCGCATTTTGCGTCCGGATACTCAATCTTGAGTAACTCGTTCGTTCGCTTCGCCCTGCCGCGGGCCGTTCTTGGTCGTGCCATGGAGTGCAGGCTAGCGACCAGGTGTGGCAGCTCTGACAGGTCCGCCTAGCCGGCGTAGAAAGTACGGATTCCGCCGAGGGCCAACTGCATGCCAATCGTGGCCAAGAGGAGTCCGCCTATGCGAGCCATGAGTGCCGTCGCTGCGGGCTTCATCTTGCCGAACCAGGCTCCAAGCAGCGCAAATCCCAGCCAGACCAGAATGGAGACGACCGTCACGCCGGCAAGAGTCGCGAGAAGCGCCGTGGTGCTGCTCGCCGCAGAAGACATCGTCACTACCGTCGTGATCGCACCAGGACCGGCCATAAGCGGAATGGCAAGCGGCATGATAAGTCCATCCTGCTCGGACTCCTCATCTGTCTCAGCTGCTGCCTCCTTGGTGCCTTGTGTGCGGCTCGACACGCCTCCGTACAGCATCTCGAAGCCCATGAGTGCAACCACAATTCCCCCGACCACGCCAAACGCGCCGAGATTGATTCCGAGCAGGTCAAGCAACTCGCGGCCAACCAACGCCATAACACCCAAGATGCCGAACACAATCAGTGCGACCTTCAGGGCGGCCTTGCTGCGGTCCAGGCCCTGCCGGGCAATCACGTCATTGAAGATCACGACCTTCACCGGGTCGATCGGGTTCACGATGACGAGAATTGCGATCGTCGCCTGTACGAAGAGTTCGATCGTCGACAGATTCGAGATATCCATGGTGGGGCAGCATAGCGACGCAAATCCGAGAGTGTGGCGCTCTGCAGGAGGACTAGCGTCGCCTGGGTGAAACATCAGCAGGGATCGGCCACAGCCATACTCGTCGGCGACGAAGTTCTCGAACTCGCTGCATCAGGCGACTCACTCGATCGTGCGATCCTGCTGCGCGAGCTGGCGCCGGATGCCAGCGAAATCTGGGTGGATGATCCGGACGCACAGGTGCAGGGAGTACTCGCTGAATTGGGTTTCACTGCGACCCGTGACCTCTTCAAGCTCGGCAGACGACTGCCCGTGGAGGAGGAGTTCGAGCTGGAAACACGATCGTTTCTGCCCGGCATAGACGACGAAGCCTGGCTGCGCGTCAATAACGCAGCATTTGCCTGGCACCGCGAGCAAGGTGGCTGGACACAGGACGATCTCGACGCACGCATGGCAGAGGACTGGTTTGATCCGGAGGGCTTTCTCATTCACGAACAAGAAGGTGTCCTCGCAGGCTTCTGCTGGACCAAGGTTCACCCCGACGAGCAGCCCCCAGTTGGCGAGATCTACGTCATCGCGGCAGACCCGTCCTTTCATGGCATCGGCCTCGGACGTCGACTCACGCTCGCAGGCCTGGACCACTTGGCAGCGCAGGGGCTTGGCGCCGCAATCCTGTACGTGGACGCCGACAACGCACCCGCCGTGAAGCTCTACGACTCGCTCGGCTTCGAGCGGCTCGTAACCCGCCGACTCTTCCTAAGAGCACCTGGGCCGACCGATCCACACTGAGCAGACCGCTCCACCTCATATCTTTCCTAGAATGTCCTCATGGCACCGACCACCCGTTACGACTTCTCGCGCGCCGAGCTTGAGACGCTCCTCGAGGGCGAGCCGAGCTATCGCGTAAAGCAAGTCTGGGAGGGGCTCTACGATCAGCGAAAATCGCCGGACGAAATGCTCAACCTCCCCAAGTCTCTGAGAGCGAAGCTCAATGAGCTGCTGCCACCAGGACTCACTGAGATCACCGCTTCCAAAGCCAAGAACAAGCAGACGGTCAAGTACCTCTGGGAGCTTCACGACGGTGCGAGAGTCGAATCTGTACTCATGCACTACAAGGAACGCTCAACGGTGTGTGTCTCATCTCAGGCAGGCTGCGCAATGGCGTGCAGTTTCTGCGCCACCGGCCAAGCCGGCTTCGAGCGACATCTGAGTCCGGGTGAAATCATCGAGCAAGTTGTGAGGGCCTCAGAAACCGCTCTCCCCCGTCGAGTCGACAACATCGTGTTCATGGGCATGGGCGAGCCGCTCGCCAACTTCGAGAACACCTGGGAGGCGGTGCGGCGGATCAACAAGGATCTCGGCATCGGGGCTCGCCACATCACCATGTCGACCGTTGGCGTAATCCCGGGAATCCTGGCTATGGCCAAAGAGCCGGAGCAGGTAGGCCTTGCCGTCTCGTTGCACAGCGCGGATCCTGAGGTACGCAACAAGCTGGTGCCGCTGAACAAGCGCTACGGCCTTGAGGCTCTGGCTGAGGCCTGCCATGTCTGGCTCAATGCGCACAATCGCCGCCTGAGTTTCGAATGGGCGATGATCGATGGCGTGAACGACTCGCCCCGCGACGCCCGCATGCTCGCCGAGTACGCACGTCCGCTTCGGGCCCACGTGAACCTGATCCCCTTGAATCCGACCCCGGGCTATCTCACGAAGGGATCGACGTTGGAGGTCGTTCATGACTTCCGCGACGAACTTGAGTCGTTCGGCGTGAACGCAACGGTCCGACGAACCAGAGGCAACGAGATAGACGCTGCGTGTGGGCAGCTTCGCGCAGGTCATCAAGTCGCTGTACCAAAACCCGCCCGACGAAGTGCCAAACTGGATAAATGACAACGACTCGATTCACGAACACGGGGCATCCCCAGACGCTGCAGGCCGCAGTTGTCCTGCTCTACATCAGTGCGGTGTTCGCGATTCTCGGTTCTGCGGGTGGCGGCAGCCCCGCTGTGCTTCAGCTCATCGTTGGAATCGTCGGAGGAGTCGGCGCCTACCTTCTTGCTAACAACCGGCGTATCGGCCTCTACCTTGGCCTCGTGGGAGCCATGGGCCCAACCGCGCTCGTGCTCATCTACAACCTTGGCCTGGTGCTGGATATTGCTCTGTACCGCTTCCTATTCTGGTATCCGTACATCATTGGCCTCATCTTCGATATCGCGATTGTCGTTGCCCTTCTGCATCCCATGAGCCGCAACTACATGAAGGTCTGGTTCGACTAGCCAGCTTGGTCATCCCGTCGAGCGGTAGCTACGGTTCCGCTGTGGCCTTCCACATCGCTGACATATTTGAGTCCGTAGCACCACGTGTCGCAGACCGCGCCGCGGTCGTGTGGGGCAACGAGACCATGACCTACGGCGAACTGGACCGCCGGGCCAACGACTTCGCTCACCGCCTTGTGGCCCAAGGCATTGCACCCAACGATGCCGTGGCGCTGCTTATGCACAACGAGCCCGACTACCTCGTTCTGCTCTTGGGTTGCTACAAGGCCAGAGCGGTCCCGATCAATCTCGATCCGTATGCACATCTTGATGAACTCGTCCACGTCGTACAGATCACGAACGCTGCCCTCGTGGTGCACGCGCCAAGCGAGACACACATTGCTGCAGATCTCGCAGGCGCCGTGCCCGGAGTGTCCTACAAGTCCAGCACCGAGGTACTGGCCGATGCTCGCATAGACCAGTCGCGCAAGCCCCCAGTCGCTGAACGGTCAGGCGACGACCACTACATCCTGTTCACCGGGGGAAGCACCGGTATACCGTGGGGCGTCGTCTGGCGACACGAGGATGTCTTCTTCGCAGCTCTGGGGGGTGGGAACTGGTCAGGTCCTTCGGTTACGACTCCGGATCAGGTGGCCGACAACATCCTCAGATCATGCACCCACGTGTTTCTGTGCAGCCCCTTGCGCCACGCGTCGGCACAGTGGGTGGCGCTGTCGGCACTGCTCTCGGGCGCTACTCTGGTGCTGTCCCGCCAGCGCGGATTTGACGCAGAAACTGTCCTCGACGAGATTGACCAACACAGCGTCACGCTGCTTTCGATTATCGGCGACGCCTTCGCTAGGCCACTGATCGATCAGCTCAGGGCGAACCAGGGTCGCTGGGATCTGTCCACGGTCAACGGCGTATTCTCTGGCGGCGCTGTCCTCAGCAAATGCGTGGGCGCAGCTCTCCTGGAGTTCATGCCCACAGCAGTAATCGTCGATAGCTACGGTTCAACCGAGACCGGAGGACAGGGACGCTGGGTCACTGCCGCAGGAGCAGACACCGTGCAAGAGGGAGCCGAGCCACCGCGCTTTGTCATGGACCCGTCGACCGCGGTACTGAACCAGAACCTTGAAGCCATCGCTCCGGGCTCGGGGCGCATCGGACGAATTGCCCGCTCTGGACGAGTTCCAATTGGCTTCCTCACACCCGGTCACATCACTCCAGATGTACTCTTCGAGCAGGACGGCGTGCGCTGGGTGCTGAGTCATGACCTCGGCCGGGTCGCCGAGAGTGGAGCAATAGAGTACCTCGGGCGTGAGAACGCCAGCCTCAAATCTGGCGGCAGACTCGTCCACGCTGAAGAGGTCGAAGTCGCAGTCTCGGGACATGAGAACGTGTACGACGTGGTCGTCACGGGCACCCCCGACGAGGTGCTCGGCCAAAGAGTTACCGCGATCGTGCAATGCAAGGACGGCCAGAGCCTGAGCGACGAAGAGCTGAGCGGTCACTGTCGTGCGCTGCTCGCCGGCTACAAGATTCCGCGCACGATCATCTGGGTGGACAAGGTCGAACG
>CAYUOD010000043.1:8481-11422 GCA_964446225.1 uncultured Acidimicrobiales bacterium
TGCTCGCCGGCTACAAGATTCCGCGCACGATCATCTGGGTGGACAAGGTCGAACGGAACCATTTGGGGAAACTCGACCGGACCTGGGCCAAGCAGCTCGTGGGAGCCCCTGTGCATTCACAGAGCTAAGGGTCTCCGGGTGATGCGTAACTTGATAGCGCTCACAGCAATGAGGTTACGCCTCACCGCGAATGACACAAAGAGCAGCGGCGCCACCCGGTCACTAGGTCCGCGCTGGGCCCGCCAGACAGTCGCCTTCGTATGTACTGCTACAAAGGCAGGTTGCCAGTGGCCTTGTGCGTTGAACCTGTCTCGCTGTACACCTCCAGGGTGCGCTGAGCGATGCGCATGAGGTGGATCTCGTCAGCCCCGTCGGCGAAGCGCGCCCAGCGCGCCTGTTTCATCATCCCCGACAGCGGTGTGTCTTCTGAGTAACCCAGTGCACCATGCACCTGAATGGCACGGTCAATTATCTTCCACAGCATCTGGGCCACGTGATACTTGGTCATCGAGGTCTCTGACTTGAAGTCCTCGCCCTTGTCGATGAGATACGCGGCGTGCAACGTCATCAACTTCGCCTGATAGAGCTCGATTGTCGATTCCGAGATCATCCACTGGATGCCCTGCTTCTCACTCAGCATCGAGCCGTGGGTGAAGCGGTTCTGCGCACGATCGACCATCAGCTCAAGTGCCATCTCGGCCTGTCCGATCCAGCGCATACAGTGCGCCAGGCGGGCCGGGCCAAGACGATACTGACCAAGTCGATGCCCCTGGCCGCGCCCGCCCAGAAGGTTCTCAGCAGGGACACGCAGGTCAGTGATCCGAATCTCGCAATGGTTGTGGCCGCCCGACATTGTTTCAATATCTCGTACGATCTCCCAGCCCTCGCTGGGAAGATCCACGAGAAACGCTGAGTTGGCGGCCTGGGGGACCTCTGGATCGTCTTCGGTTCGCGCGATGAGGATCGCAAAACTCGCGCCCCGCGCCCCGGAGATAAACCACTTGTGTCCGTTGATGACCCACTCGTCTCCGTCGAGTTCAGCGCGAGTCTGAATGAGCGTCGGATCCGAGCCGGCCACCTCGGGCTCAGTCATGGCGAAACAACTGCGCTCTGTGCCTTCACACAGAGCCATGAGGTACTTCTCACGCTGGAAGTCGGACGCCCAGTGCAGCAGCGTGTGCATGTTGCCCTCGTCCGGTGCCTGCGCATTCAGGGCGAACGGACCCAGACGTGCCCGTCCGGCCTCGGCCGAGACCGCGGCCATGGCAACGTGCGTGAGTCCCATGCCGCCAACTTCGGTGGGCATATGCGGCAGCCAGAGACCCCATTCCTTGGCGGCAGTTCGCATCTCGATGATTCCGGTTCGCCACTCGCTGCGGTGCCAGTTCTCGGCGTCACCTTTGCGCTCAATCGGAGTAACCACCTCGGTGATGAAGCCGCGGACACGCTCACGAAGATCGTCCAACTCTGGTGGAAACGAGAAATCAATTGCCATGGTGGGAGTCTTTCAGAGGCACGGAGCTGGTACGAAAACTGTGGGTGGGATTCCTCCAGCTAGCCTCATGGGATGGCTGACCCTCAAGAGCTGGACGGCTCAGATCTCCCGGTTGGAGAAGAAAAGGCCCAAGCCGTTCAGAACATGTTCGACGAGATCGCGCCCCGCTACGATCTCGTCAACCGCATCATGACGTTTCGGCTGGATCAGCGCTGGAGGCGATCGACCGTAGCGTC
Source organism: uncultured Acidimicrobiales bacterium (assembly GCA_964446225.1). Lineage (GTDB taxonomy): Bacteria > Actinomycetota > Acidimicrobiia > Acidimicrobiales > Poriferisodalaceae > CAYUOD01. The sequence continues at coordinate 10,213 of CAYUOD010000043.1, forward strand.
TTTGGATCTCCCAGGCGGATCAGTCGTACTTGATCTGGCCTGCGGTACTGGAGACTTCTGCAACGAGCTCGAGGCACAGGGCCACACCGCAGTTGGAATGGACTTTTCCCTCGGCATGCTGCAGGCCGCTCGCACGGACGCTGCGCTGACGCAAGCCGACGCTCAACGGCTACCACTTCCTGATAACTGTGTGGACGGTGTCACCTGTGGCTACGCGCTACGTAACTTCAGCGACCTGGAGGCCTTCTTCGCCGAGGTGGCAAGGGTTCTGAGGCCCGGCGGAAGACTGGCGTTTCTTGAGGTGGCGGAGCCTTCAAATCGACTACTGCGAACTGGTCACAGTATCTATTTCGGAAAGGTAGTTCCTCGCATAGGCGGCCTCATCTCGAAAGGCTCGGCCTATCAGTATCTGCCCAAGTCGGTGGCGTACCTGCCAGAGCCCGATGCGCTGGTCGCGATGATCCAGGACGCTGGGTTCGCGTCCGTCGAGCGACAGCTCGTAAGCGGAGGCGTATCCCAGATTCTGCAGGGAACCCGCGAACCTTGATGACTGGTCGCGCCCGGTCCTGGCGCCTGAACGAGGCGCCCGATCTACTCGCGGTCGCTGGACGTTACGGTCAGCTCTTCACCGCAAACGGGTACGGCTACGCCGGGCGGGGTGAGGCCCTGCGGATTCAGCTCCCCGCCCCCTGGGTGGACAATGTGAACCTGGCGACTGATGCCCTTGCCTCGCTCAAAACTCCACCCGAGTTCGCTGCCATGGCTTTCGGGGCGCTGCCATTCGACCGCGACGCGGCCGCGACACTCGTCGTGCCGGAGCTTCTCGTCCAGCGGTCCGCCACGGGCGTTCACTGGGCTATGACCGTTAGCGCTGACAAGTCACCTGAGCTGACCTACCCCCCGCCCATTGAGACAGCGGTCGAGTCACCCACGACGATCGCCTTCTCGACCGAGGTTCCCGCGGAGGACTGGTGCAAGAGCGTCGCAGCCGCAACGGACCACATACGAGCGGGCGAACTGCAGAAGGTCGTGCTGAGCCGGGTCGTCGAATGTGAGAGCGATAAGACACTCGACCAGCGCCAGCCGTTGGCCTACCTTTGCGCGCAGTTTCCCTCCAGCATGGTGTTTGCCGTTGACCAGTTCATCGGCGCCACCCCCGAACTGCTCGTGTCGGTGCACGGCAACAGCGTGCAGTCGCAGCCAATGGCCG
>CAYUOD010000044.1:0-11410 GCA_964446225.1 uncultured Acidimicrobiales bacterium
CATCGTGGCGGCTCTGTTCTTGTCTTCGGTGCCAGCGGGCGCCGCAGGTGCATCCGTCTTGGTGAGTCCGGGATCTGCCCCAGCGGGCGGATCCGTGAGTTTCAGCGGATCAGGATTCCTACCGGGCGAGTCCATCACTGTGGAGTTCGGCGGATCTGTCGTCGCAACCGCCACCGCAGATGTCTCTGGTAACTGGAACGCCAGCGGCCGCATCGCATCCGATATGCCTGTGGGTTCCCACCCTATGGACTTCAATGGCAATCAGGGCAGCTGGTCAGGCCGGGAGTACACGGTGACTGCGGCCCCGACCACCACAACCGTGGCCCCCACTACGACCACCGCAGCTCCTACGACCACGACGACTGCGCCTACGACCACGACTGCGGCCCCCACCACGACCACCACTTCGGCGTCTGCGACGAAGACAACCACCACATCGGCCACCGCCTCGAAGGCGAAGTCAGCTCCGGCCACCAAGACGACGACGGCTCAACGCACAACCAGCAACTCGGCGACAAAGTCGGGCGCTCAGACTGCCACTACCTTGGCCAAAGCCTCCAACCTCAAGCCAAGCGACACGGACACGGCAACGACCGTCGAGACAGGCACCCGGTCCAAGCCCGTCTCGGCGCCTCTTGACGGAACTCCTCAACAGGCGAAGGCGGCCGAGTTCGAGGCTGGTGGTGACGCTGACTCGCTCGAGGGCGGACAACAGGACGGCGAGCCAGAGCTGTTGAAACTGGACGAAGACCCAACGGGATCGGCGAATCGGGACAGTGACAGCGAGCAAAAGCAGCCCGAGGCTCGTGGGTCGAACCCAGTGGACCTTGAAGACGCCAAGCTCGTCTCGCAGCAAACTCCTGCCGGATCGACCAGCAGGTCGCTCGTCCTGGCGCTGCTGAGCCTGGCGCTGTTTGGCGGCAGTGTCGCTCTCACCGCTTCGGCTTTGCGACGCAGGTAGAACTGGATATTTGTGAATCGAATATCCGAAGTGCCGGATGCCGGGGACAATGCTCCCCGGCATCCGGCAGAATGTTCGTAGAGAAGAGGGACCACATGCCTACTGCTGAACTCATCAACAAAGTCACTTGGAAGATCCCCAACGCTCTGGCGTTGGTCGGCTCTCGCTCAGGAGAGCGCTGGAATGCCATGACAACAAGCTGGATTTCGCAGGTGGCGATGGCGCCGGTGCTGGTGGCGATCTCAGTGGATAAGTCTGCGGTCACTCACGAGTTGATCTCTGAGAGCGGTGCCTTCACCGTCAACTTGTGGTCCCCTGAGAACACCAGACCGTTCGTGAAGTTCTCTAAGCCAGCGGTGTTTGAGAACATGACGCTGAACGGCTTCACGATTACTGAGGGAGTTACCGGCACTCCGATCTTCGCTGACGCCATCGCCTGGCTTGAGTGTGAGGTGCGGGAGACCATGCACTTTGGCTCACATTCGTTGTTTGTCGGTGAGCTCGTGGACTGTGACCTGGTCGATCCTGAAGCGACGAGGGCGGCGGCAATGAGCGACACCCGCATGAAGTACGGGGGCGTTCCGAGGGGCGGCCACACCTAGATTCGCGTAGCGTTGGGGTATCTGTTCATAGGCACAAAGGACTGATCATGCGTGAGACTCCAGAGGATCTCAGACAGCTTCAAGGGCTGCTGGACGAGAGTTACGAGTCTGCGGGGTCTCATCTGCGCGAGATCATCACGCCTGCGAGACGCCTGAGAGCGGATCAGGTCGTCGCTTCGCTTGAGGGCATGTCCCTGTTGGCGCTTGCGACGGTGACATCAGACGGCCGTCCACTTGTTGCTCCTGTGGATGGCATTTTCTGCCGCGGAAGTTTCTGGTTCGGTTCCAGCGATTCGTCGCTGCGTTTCAGACATATCAGGGCCCGGCCACAGGTGAGCGCGACTTATCTGCCCCGTGAAGCCCTCTCTGTGACGGTGCACGGCGAGGCTTTTGAGGTTTCACCAGGTGAACGGGGCTTTGACGATCTGCAGGCCTGTTGTATTGACATCTATGGCGAGGACTGGAAGAACTGGGCTGGCTCCGCGCCCTACGCCCGCATCCACGCCAGCAAGATGTTCACGTTCCAACTCGATGCCGACGCGGAACCGTCCTCCTAGCCAGCTACCTGTCACAGACGACGCCACTGTCGGGAGTATCAGTCGAGTGTTGGTGTCGTCTACTTCAACTGTTCAACGAGATCGGTGAGTTCGTCTGCCAGGTCCGTAAGGGCGGATGTTGCCTCTTTGGCCGAACCTGTTGCAGCCTGGGTGGATCCGGCGGCAGAACGGACCTCCTCGGCCGCAGTTGCGATGGAATCCACCCCAAGCGACCGGGGATCTCTTCTCCAAGAACGTCGGCTTCGAGCTGTCCGGTTGCAACCGCACCAGCCTGGTCGGCAACGAGGCCGAGGCTCGCAACCATCACGCTGAATGACTCACCGAGCTCTCCGGGGACTGTTTGCTGTAGCCAGTCGTTGTCGAGTTCACCGCGGGCAATCGCGTTGGCCTGGCGGTTCATGAGTTCTAGCGTCGCCAGCATTTGTTGGAACGCCGTCCCCATGCGACCGGGAACCTCGCGCTGGAGCTCGTCGGCATCGAGGTCCCCCTGAGCAATGGCGCTGGCTTGGTCGGCAACTAGGTTGAGGCTTTCGACCATGGTTGAGAACGATTCGCCGAGGTCCCCGGGAATAGTCACCTCAAGCGATTCATGTTCCAAGTCACCCGAGGCAATGGCCTCGGCCTGGTTGCTGAGAAGACTGATCATCTTCAGCATCTCATTGAAGCTCTTGCCGGTCTTACCGATCTCGTCGCTGCTGGGAATGTCGAGAGGCTCAACGCTGAGATCGCCCTCAGCAATACGCGTGGCGCCGTCAGAAACCTTCTTGAGCGTGCGCTCGATGTTCTTGAGGATGATGAAAGCGGCGCCGAGAGTTGCTCCGACCATGAGAATCGTCGCGAGCACTGACAGACGGAACGCTGTGGTTGATTCTGACCGAATTTCAGCGGAGTGCTCCAGGATCGCGTCCGCCTGAGCGTTCTCGACCTCTTTGAGAAGGTTGATGCGGCTGCTGATTGTCTCCAACCAGACGGCTGAGTTGACGCCAAATCCAGCGACCCCGTTCTCCACAGCGATCGCTTCGAGGCTCTTGGTTTCCGCAACGATCGGGTCCGCCTGCTTTTCGTTGAAGAAGTCCAGAATTTCCTCCGGAGCCGTGGAAACGAAGATGCGCAGGAACGATTCCTGGGCTGAGATGAGGGCCACCACGGTCGCGAGTTGTCCTGGAGCGAACTGATCCTCGCCGGATACATTCGAGAGCTGTGCGCGCTCTACACCGGCCTTTTCTTTGGCGTTCAGGAAGGATAGGTAGGCCACCGAGTCGCCTCGGATCTGAGCGTTGGAACTCGCTGAGGCGACTGAGCCGATGGCATCCAGGAACTTCTTGTTCATGTCGGTGTAGTAGCCGATCGTTGGCCTCGTTTCAGCGCTGAGGTCGAGGACGCCCTCCCGCGTGCTGTCGAGGTTTGAAACAGCTTCGATGGCGGGAACAAGTCCCGTTTGGACTTCTTCTGGGAGAGAGGATTGCTCGGTATCGAGGAACGCATAGAACTCAGCGCGGGGTGTATCTGTTGTGGCCTGCTGCGCCGGTAGTTCGGTCTGGAACTTCGTGCCGCCCGAGGACATGAACACGGCAGTTGCACCACGCTCCTTCTGGGTTTCGTGCAGCAGATTGCCAATACGCACGGAGAGCTCCACGAGCCTGTTGAGCTCTGTTGCTTCGCTGGCGGCAGCCCGTTTGTCAAGCGCGATGATGCCCGCGAACCAGGTCATGCCGAGAAGAGGGATGAGCGCAAGCACGGCTAGCTTGGCTCGGATGGATATCTGATCGAGCATGCGTGACGCTGCAGTTCCTTGCTTTGATGGGGACATCTGGTGTGCATGTCTTTGAGCTTCATCCACCAAGTTGCTCGTCGGCGTCCGTGGCAAGGAAATAGCGATGGCGGTGATTCTGGGTGACGTTTGGAGAGATGGCGGCAAGATCTGGTACCGATTCACGGCAGGGAGCAGCTCTCGAGTCAAGGCAGCTAGCTAGTTATCACAGGGTCGTGGCAGACCCATCCGGTCCTCTTCGACAGTCAGGCGTCTCGAGTCCGACGGGTCTATGTGATTCGCCGAAGGATCTGCCAATATCGTGGTCTACTGAGCACAGGTCTGGACGGGTGGACTCAGCATCTACTAATAGATCGCCGCAAGTCGAGAACGGGAGACATCATGAAATCAGCGAGCATTGCCGTGGGCAAACGATCCGCATCGCGAGGGACATGGCATTGGCCTATGACTTGTTCACAGCACTGCTGACGATGAGCATCTCAGGTTGGACGCGGTCCGAGGCCCTGTTTCAAGGCCGTGTAGCCAGCTACTTGTCCCAGATGACGCCATTGTCGGAAGCTGACTTGAGTAGCCGAGCCGACGGCGATTGTTTGTTGATGTGGCCGATGAGACCCTTGTAGACGTCGAAGCCGCAGAGTCGTTGGAGCTCTGGGGAGAACTTGGAGACGGCGTCGATAGCCAAACCCAACTGCTGGTTCTCCTGCTGGCGAACCCAGCCTGCGCAGTAGTTCATGGCTACTCCGATTCGGGTCTTCCTCGTGCGGTTCTGTCCACCACCGTGCCAAAGTGACCCGTCCCACACGAGCACGCTGCCTTTGCGCATGACCGCAGGGATCGAGTCGTAAGCGACGCCATACTCTGGCGAGTGGTCGCGAGTGTGAGACCCCGGGATGATACGGGTTGCGCCATTTTGCTCGGTGAAGTCGGTGAGCGCCCACATGGAGTTGCAGATAATCGGTACGTGCGGCTTCGGCAGAGGGATGAGTTGATCGTCAGCGTGAATCGGCTGGGGTGTTTGGCCAGGTCCGATTGCGATTGACGACAGCGACGAGACCAGACAACCGTCGTCCAGTACTGCTTCGACCACATCGAGTACGGCGGGAAAGGCCGGAACCTGTTCCCAGAGATGGCCGTAGGCGAGCAGATTATAGATACGCAGTGTCTTTGCGCCCTCGAAGCTATTGGCGGACGGCTTCGCCGAGAGATCACGGGCGAGTCGATCAAGGTCCTCGACGAGTTCGTCTATGAAGTCCAGCGGTATGACGTCTTCAAGAACGGTGAATCCGGATTCTCGGATGTCTTCTGCATGGGTCATGGTGCCATTGCTAGCAGTATTCGGGCATACGGGTCGAGGCGACGACGCCGCCAAGGTCATAGGTGCGTAACTGGATCGGCCTGGACCCCGAGACTTACGCATCTACGGATCGGGTGGGGCCTAGCGCCATAGGTGCGTAACTGGATCGGCCTGGACCCCCGAGACTTACGCATCTACGGAGGCTCGGCACTCGAACTCTCGCTTGGTTGCTCCTGGTCAGGTCCTGTGCTAAACAGAGGTCTGACATCAGACGTCTGATGTCAGACCTCTAAGGAGCCGTTCAGTTGAGCAAGGTGTTAGATCCAACGATCGATGCGATTCGGTTCCTTATCCGCGAAGAACTCGGGCCCTCTGATCAGCTCCCCACAGAGCAAGAACTGGTCACTCGGATGGGCGTGAGCCGCGCCACGATCCGAGAAGCTATATCTTTGCTCGCTGCTGACGGCGTGGTCGAGAAGAAATGGGGCGTCGGTACCTTCGTTTCTGAACCCCCCTCTCCTACCGCCTTTGGCATCTTGTCCATCCGACCAGGGATCCCTGGCGTTCTGGCGACGACTGGCGGCGAAGTATCGCTCTATCGGTTCAGGGTCGAGACTCGCCCTTCGAACCCGGAGCTGTTTCCCGATTTCCCGGCTGCTCCTACGTTTTCGTTGTTGCGTGTTTTTGCCCTGGACGGCGTGCCAACTATCGCGGTACGCGATCTGATCGTTGCGGAGATCGATGGTAAGTCGATTGACATTGACTCTCTTCGCTCAGTCGATGTGCTCGTTTACGACGTGTTGAAAGAGGCAGGCGTCGAATTCGACAAACTCGACCTCGACATGAGAGCAGCTGATCTTGACGAGGAAGGTCAATCACTGTTTGACCTGTCAGAGACCGAGCCGGTTATCAGAACCCAGGGGTTTGGTTGCGATACACGCGGGCGAGCATTTCTGTTCGTTCGTGCAACATATCGCACGCAAATAGTGAATCTGAGGGTGACCGCCTCCTGACTGCGAGCCAGCGGGGCCAATACATATCGAAGAAGAGACATTAATAATTTAGGGGATCCCATGAGGATTTATCAGAAGTCAAGATGGCGCATTATGTCCGTCTTGCTTGTACTTGCACTAGTTGCAGCTGCGTGCGGGGACAGTGGCTCAGACAGCAGTTCAGACAGCAGTTCAGAACGCGTGTCGGTCGGTATTGCCGGTGATGGGTTCCTGCTCAGCACTCAGGCTTGGATTTCGGCTGACCAGGGATATTTCGACGCCCGCGGCGTCGATGCTGATGTGTCAGTGTTCGGCACAGGTATTGAGGCCATCCAAGGCGTCATCGCCCGCCAGGCAGATCTTGGGCACGCCCTTGACTTTGCTGTCCTCAGCCTGGTCGCCGCAGCCGAGGAGAACATGGCTGTGGTTGGTGCTATCGCAGCGCCGCTGCCAGGCTTTCACAGCCTTGCCGTACAGAATGGCATCACAGGTCCCGAGGACCTGATCGGAACAAAGATCGGCTATGTCGAAGGTACTTCAGAGCATTTCGTTACCATTCGCTACCTCCAGCAGAACGGGATCTCACTCGATGATGTTGAACTCGTTGCGCTTCCTGGGCTATTCGAACTTGTCGGGGCGCTCAAGACGAACGAAATTCAGGCCTCCTGGCTATGGCTTGACGGGACCACTCAAGCCAAAGATGACCCGAACCTCACCGTCCTCGGAAATGATTCGGAAGTTCTAGACACCGTAGCGATCTACCTCATTGCCGAGGCCAGTTGGGCTGACGAGAACCAAGAAACCATCAGGCGGGTGCTGCAGTCCTACGACGAGGCGAGTGACTTCATTGCGGCGGACCCAGTGGCTGCCGGCCAGATCGTGGCCGATGCCGTTTCGGGCAACGCTGAACTGTTTGCCAACATCATCCCAAATCAGCAGTACCAGGTCGGGTTTACCCCTGTCATGCTGGAATCGTTGGACTCGATCGCCGAGTTCCTCATTGAGGCGGGCACGCTTGATGCAGATTTCGATGTGCGTAACTTCGTGAGCCTGGACGCGATGGAAGAAGCTGTTCCAGGGTCGGTTACCGCAGATCTTGGTTGATTCCACGTCGTGACCGTCATGAACGTTGAAGCTCAGGGCGGTTCTGTTGCATTCTCGGACGTCTCGTTCAGTTACGCGGCCAGTGATGAAGACTCCCCGCCAGTTATCTCGGGCCTATCGCTTGAGGTGCAGGCGGGTGAGTTCTTCGTCATCGTCGGGCCATCTGGTTGTGGAAAGTCGACCCTTCTGCGGATGGTCGCCGGGTTTCTTTGCCCAACTACTGGAAGCGTGAGCGTCGATGGTCAGATCATCGATTCACCGGGACCGGAACGCGCGATGGTTTTTCAGAGCGTCGACGGCCCGTTGCTTGATTGGTTGACCGTTCGTCAGAACGTAGCGTTTGGACTCAAGTTGCAGGCGAGGCGGGGCCGCGGGTCCTTCGATAAAGCCGAAGTAGACCATTGGCTTGGAGTCGTTGGCCTATCGTCTGCGCGCGACAAGTTTCCCCACGAACTGTCCGGCGGTATGAAGCAGCGGGTCCAGATTGCAAGGATCCTTGCAGTGAAGCCTGACATTGTGTTGATGGATGAGCCCTTCGCATCGCTTGATGCTCAGACCCGGCGGCTTCTTCAACAGCAGGTTTTGGAGCTCTGGCAATCTGAAGGGCGCACCTTTGTATACGTGACCCATGACATACGAGAAGCAGTGTTGCTGGGTCAAAGAATAGGAGTGATGGGCGCTGGTCCAGAGTCCAACTTCCGGGAGATCTACAACCTCGACCTGCCATTTCCTCGAGATGAGTTCTCGTCTGAGTTCGGCGAAATCGCTCGAGAAGTGGAGCAACAGATCATCGAGGAGGTGATGAAGACATGGGAAAGCTGATTCAGTCTTACTCCTCCTTCTTGATATCGGTTGCCGCCGTAGCCGGAGCGATCTCGATCTGGTGGGTTCTCTCGGTTGGCTATGACCCGTTGTTGTTACCGACTCCGGGAAAGGTTCTCAGCGCGGCCAAAGAACTGATCGACGAGGGTCGCCTCCAAGCGGACATTTCCATAAGTCTTCAACGCGTTTACAAGGGTTGGATAGTGGGTTCGGCGCTAGCGATCCCAATCGGACTCCTCGCTGGTATGTCCAAGGTTGCGCGGTCAGCCGTCGATCCCTTTATTCACTTCTTTCGCTTTGTTCCGGCTATCGCGCTCACATCTTTGTTCATCCTGTGGTTTGGGATCGGCGAAGCAGCGAAGGTCAACCTCGTAATCTTCGCGGTGATGTTCGTTGTGCTTGTGTCCACTGCGTCTGGAGCATCGGCCATTAATCCAGACAAGATTCTGGCGGCACAGACGCTGGGAGCGAACGGTGTCGACCTATTCTTTCGTGTGATACTGCCTGGCACGTTCTCATCGATCTTCACAGGTATGCGGCTTGCATTGGCGAACGCGTTTTTGGTAATCGTCGCTGCAGAAGCGATTGCCGCCCAGGAGGGCATTGGCTTCTTGATCTGGAACTCCCGCACATTCTTCCGGACGGATTTCGTATTTGTCGGCATATTCTGCTTTGGCATTCTTGGTTTCGTGAGTGACCGGATCTGGAAACTTCTCGGCAGCACGCTTTTCTCACGCTTCCTCACCGACCTCGGCGACTATTAGATGCCTGAGACAATAGAGAGGCAACGATGACATCATCCTTAGGCCCGAGAGGCCATCTGGGCCTGACCCATGACACGAGTGAACCTGTCTATTCCCTGCCTGATGGCGCGACGGGCCCCAATGTGGTTGTTGTCATGTTTGACGACCTCGGGTTTGCTGATCTTGGCTGCTATGGATCTGAGGTTCGGACTCCCCATATCGACGCACTTGCGCAGGCTGGCCACCGTTACAGCAACTTCCATACAACGACGCTGTGTTCTCCGTCGAGAGCTTGTCTCCTCACGGGCCGCAACCATCATTCGGTTGGCATGCGGATGCTATCCAACGTTGACTCCGGTTGGCCCAGCGGAAGAGGGCGCATCACTCGAAGCGCCGCATTGATCTCTGAGGTGCTGCGTGGTGCGGGATACAACACCTTCGCCGTGGGCAAGTGGCATGTCGCGCCCATGCGCGATGCGTCTGCTGCAGGACCGTTTGACGAGTGGCCCATTGGCAGAGGTTTTAGCCAGTTCTACGGGTTCATGAATGGTGCCACAGACCACTTCTACCCTGAACTGTTTCAAGACAACCATTCGGTTGCTCCGCCGGCTACGCCTGAAGAGGGTTACCACCTCACCGAGGATCTGGTTGATCACTCGATTGGCTATGTTGCTGATCACATAGCTCACCGACCCGAGAGCCCGTTCTTTTTGTACCTTCCTCTTGGAGCAGCCCACGCGCCTCATCACGCTCCAGCGGAGTTCATGGATGCGGTCCGTGGACGTTACGACGAAGGCTGGGACATCATTCGCCAGAAGCGCTACGAGCGCCAGCTTGAGATGGGCATCATCCCGCCCGACACGAAGCTCCCGCCCAGTAACCCTGATGTACCAGCGTGGGACTCGCTGGAACCTGTCGAGCAGAGAATTGCCGCACGTCTTCAGGAGGCGTATGCGGCATTTATCGAACATACCGATGCACAGATTGGTCGCCTTGTCGAGTTTCTGGAGCGGTCCGATCAGCTCGATGACACCGTCTTTCTTCTTACCTCCGATAACGGTGCAGCAATGGAGGGTGGGCGCCTGGGCGCGTACAGCCGCATTCGATTTTTTAACGGCATGGAAGAAGACTTCGACCGAGTTCTTGGTTCCCTTGACGAAGTAGGTGGCCCACGAGCCGATAGCCACTACGCGACAGGGTGGGCGCAGGCCTCGAATACGCCGCTGCGCTGGTACAAGTACCACACTCATGGCGGTGGTATTCGCGATCCTCTGATCGTTTCCTGGCCTGGCAGAATGGCCCGGCCAGGAGCCATTCTTGAGCAGTTTCACCACATCATCGACATCGCCCCCACTATTTATGAGGTCACCGGGGTGGATCCACCCGTGCAGTACAACGGTGTGCCGCAGATGCCGATTCACGGGTCGAGTTTTGCCTACACGTTCGGAGATCCTGAGGCTTCAACGGTCCGCCGTGTTCAGTACTTTGAGATGTTTGGTAATCGTGGAATCTGGGCTGATGGATGGAAGGCAGTGACCCATCACGACCAGGGCACTGCCTATGACGATTCTGAGTGGGAGTTGTACGACCTCGACAATGATTTCTCAGAGACCAACGATCTTGCAAAAACTCATCCCGGCAAGCTTCGCGATCTTGTTGCACGGTGGTGGCTTGAGGCGGGCACATACGACGTTGTTCCGCTTGACGATCGTTCTGTTGAGCTCTACAGCGCACCACCAATTCCCGGCTCACCTCTGCTCCGTAATACCTTCGAGTATTACCCGCCGGTATCGCATATCGAACCAAGCGTCGCCCCTCCCTTTGAACATGCACGCAGGCATCGCATTGTTGCTGAGCTTGCCGGCGAAAAGCGTGGTGTCATCCTTGCCTATGGGAACTCGGCCTCTGGGTTTGTTCTTTATACCGACGAGGGAGAGCTTCGCTACGAATACAACGCGGCTGGCAGTGTGACGTCAGCTGCACTCGGTCTACCCGTGGACGATGCAATTGAAGTCAGCTTCGAATTCGAGCTTGCGCAGGACCGGACGGGCAGGGGTCGATTGTGGGCTGGCGAAAGCTCAGGTGAGTGGTTCCACCTCCCGAGAGTTCTGTCATTTCTCGCGCTCAGTGGAATGGACATCGGTGAGAATCCGTTGAGTCCTATATCGAGCTGTTATGAGGCCCCGTTTGTATTCCGCGGGGATATCAAAAAGGTCAGTGTTCTCATTGAGCACGCTCCGGTGCCAGTACCCGGCCTGCTTGATGATTGAGCTTCATAGCCAGGACGTCGGGCGCACGCATCCCCCATCTCATTGCCCATAGGTGCGTAACTGGATCGGCCTGGACCCCCGAGACTTACGCATCTAGGGGGAGAGGCGAAAATCTTTCGCGTCATATTGACGCTTATCGATCTGAAGCGATACATTGATGGGCGTCGATATGAGATCTGCCAGCGGAAACTGGCCACTACAAACGGAGATTCACCATGGGAAGACTGCAACTCGCACTGAACGTCACAGACCTCGACGAGTCGGTCGCCTTCTACAGCAAACTGTTCGCAACCG
>CAYUOD010000045.1:0-11326 GCA_964446225.1 uncultured Acidimicrobiales bacterium
GTGGGTCCCACTCGGCGACGCGTCCAGCAACCTGCATCTCGGGACCCGGACCAAATGAGGCGGTCATCGAGCCGCCCGTTCGCTCTTCGACGGTGTGGGGAACGTACCAGGAGGTTATGCCAGGACCTGTTGCGATGGCACGCCACACCTCCTCGGGCGTGCCGGCCACCTCGATCTCAAGCTCAATAGAACGGGTGTCCTCAGACATGGGCTAATCCTTCTGATTCTGGGGAGGGGTTCGATGCGGGTGTGCCGCCACAACCAGGCGGTGCCAGCGACCATCAGGCGCCGACTCGTCGTGATACCGCGATACAAGATCGGCAACAGAGCTACTGAGTTCTTGCGTGAATGCGGCTCGATCCTGCGCCGAAGAGAAGCGGATCTCGGTGTCGATCGCCAGAGTCACCAACGATTGGTGCGCGTCGTCGGCACGTCGGGCCAGATCGGCGACCTCACGGAGCATCCGCGCGGCGACTGCGACGAGATAACGCGAGGACCAACGCCCGACACGCTCAGGTTCGGTTGCAGAATCGCCGAACGCTTCTGAAGCAACAACATACGAACGGGCCGAAGCGATCATGATCCGCTCAGTCAACCCTCGCCGTTGTCGTTCTTCGACCAGACGAACAAGCCCGTGGTCCTCCAAGATGCGGAGGTGATAGTTGATCTTCTGACGTGGCTCGCCAAGCAGCTCAGCAACGCTCGTGGCAGAACCGGGTTCGCTCAAGGCAGCGAGGATCCTGGCCCGCACCGGATCCAGCGCCGTCACTGCCACGGCGGGTTCCTCGATCACTTCGACGTCTAACACAGTTCTCAGTTTGCTATTGACAAGTTATCTTGTCAATAGCTCAGAAAGCGGGTCGCTTGAGACTGTCGACCGCTGTGAAGTTGCTAGCTGGCTGCGACTCTTTCGCTCTCCTTGAGGAGCGCGTCAGCCAGACCGCTGATGCCCTTGCGCATCTGCTTCTCAGTAGTTCCCTTCGCCATCTTGCCCAAGCGATTGGGGGTGTAGCTGTAATGGAGCGTCAAAGCCGTGCCCTGTTCGTGTGGCGCAATATTGAAGTCCGCTGTGGCGCCAGAAATGGGCAGTTTGGAAGTCTCATACAGGGCAACCGTCATGCGCTCGTTCGGCACATGCCTCTCGATGCGCTCGTTGACACTACCAAGAGGAGCGAAATCGCAGTGTCGGGTAGTGCCCTGATTCACCGATCCTTCCGACGTCAACTCCGAGTGCTTGACCGCCGGACTCCACTGGGCGATATCGCCGAAGTCATTGAGCACTTCCCACACCTTTTCGACAGGCGCATCAATCTGGCGGGTAATGGTGAATTCAGGCATGTGCGACTCTTCCGACTTGGTGGATATCTTCTGCACTACACAAAGTAAATGATCAAAGAGCAATATACACCGTGCGGTGCGGAATGCAGCCCTAGTTACCGCGAGGCGAGCACATGCGTGGCACCAGCGAACCTGAGTGGAAACCGCTCAGGAGTCCATACCTAAGCTGCGTCTGGCACGTGAAACAGCTACGATTTGGCCTGTTCCCGATGAGTCAACAGTGAGGAGAGCCATGTCGAATGAACCGGCGCCTCCGGGGTGCAGCACTCCCGTCGCCGCCAAGATCATGTCACCCGACCGCGTTGAGACAAGTATCGGAACGCCGGAAGTCAGCGCTGGCGTACCGGCACTCGAAGCCGCGGAGCGAGTGTTCGATAACCTTGGTTCCCTGCGGGCTGTCGAAGGTTTCTTGAACTGCTATTCCCATGGCGTCGACCGAAGCCTTGCGCCTGGAGTTCACTTCGATGGGGCAGACGCCAGCAACAAGCTGCTCATCCTGGACGAGTTGATGAACTCGGAACCATTCTTCACTGAGGACCTCGAACTCGTATGACTGGCTCAAGCGACCAACCCAACGAATCAGAACACGCGGTACCCCGCGCATTCCGTTCGATCGAGGCTGCCGCGATCGCCGGCTTTATCTACAGCGCGCTATTCCTCGTTTCCAGTGTGCTCCTCCTCCGCTCACCTCAGCCCAGCGACACCTGGGCAGCCGAAGCCGACTGGTATCTGAGTTCGTCTAACCAGCAGTCCATTGTGCTGGCGATGAACCTTCTGACCATGAGCACGATCGCATTTCTCTGGTTTGTGGCAGTTATCCGGCGCCGCGTAGGTGTACGCGAGAGCCGCTTCTTCGGGACGGTCTTTCTCGGCTCTGGACTCCTGCTCAGTGCTGCTTGGCTCGTAGGTGGCATGTTCCTGGCGATACCGGCAATCTCGGCCTACTTGTTCTCGGTTGAACCCGACCTCTCGCAAGTCTCACTCACCTCGACCGGTGCCGTCATAATGTTGTCGATCGTTGCAACAAGGCTGGGGTCGGTATTCGTCATCTCCGCGACCACGATCGGTCGCCTCTCCGGCGTATTCCCCCGGTGGCTGGTGATCGGGGGCTACGTGATCGGACTCGCTCTGTTGTTCATTCCGGTGCCGACCGTCGCATTGCAGTGGCTTTTTCCGAGCTGGGTTACCGTAACGAGCCTGGTGCTTCTCGTGCGCCGAGACCGCGTAGAGGTGGAACCCCACAACATAAGCTGATCAGGAACCCAAGCCCTGTACCTAGTTGACAGCGGAGAACGGAATGAACTTGCTATGAGCGACACAGATCTCGACACCCTGGGACCAATAGATTTCGTGGTGATCGAATTTCCGGCGGGAGCGAGCAACTTCACCGGCGAGGTGGCTGAGGAACTCCTCAAACTGGTAGACGCCGGTACCATCCGCCTCGTGGATGTGCTCATTCTCACAAAGGATGAAGACGGATCGATCGATGCAATCGAGTTCTCCGATGTCGAAGATCTAGGACCACTTCGTGCAGCAGAGGCCGAACTCGCCGAGTTACTGGCCGAAGACGACGTGGTGCACCTCGCCGCGGCAATGGATCCAGGAACAGTCGCCGGTGTCATTGTCTGGGAGAATCTCTGGGCAGCACCACTGGCGGCCGCAGTCCGCCACACTGGCGGCCAACTCATTGCGGACGGCCGAATTCCTATCCAAGCGATCATTGCGGCAATCGAGGCCGACGCAGACACACCAGATCAAGGAGAGTGACATGCCCGTCAGAGCAGCAAGAAGAGGACGAAGAGGCGTGGTCGGTCGGCCAGTAGCAAAGACCGCAGTCGTCGCAAAGGCAGTAAAACCTGGGCCTGCGCCTGTGGCAAAGACCGCAGTCGTCGCAAAGGCAGTAAAACCCGGCAGAGGCCGCAGACGGCGCATCTAAGTCCGACCATCAGATGAGGCTTGTCAGGCCTCGAGCCGCAGCGTCACGGTTTGATCCGCGCCGATAGCACGAATGACAATGAACCTGTTGAACTTCGTATTGCGCGACTTTCCGTCACTGGAACCGGCACAGGCATGACATCAGACCCCGAGAAACCGACCAGAACGACTGCGATATACAACCACCGAGCAGCACTCTGCGTGCTCGGGTTGTTCGTATGGGTCGGCGATCTCGCATAGAGTGTGGACGTTGTGGGCTCGCGGTACGCCGCTGAGCAGATGGGGAGTTCCACTTGCAGTGCACAAAATCGCTCTGGGTTCGCCCGACCGATCTCATACGACCGGCTGTTGGCGCGATCGCTGTGTGCGTCGTCGGGCCAGACGGTGCGGGCAAGACGTCCGTGTCCGTAGGCATCGAAGAGCGTCTCATTGAACAGGGACACTCCGTTCAGCGCTTGCAGCCTCGCCCAAAGGTGATCGACAAGCGGACAAACCCCGAGTTCGATTACAAAAACCCACACGAACATGAACCCCGAAGTCTGTCTCGCTCTCTGCTAAAGGTGGGCGCGAAATTCGGGTACGCCTGGGTCAGCGCCGCACAATTGCGCCTTGCTCCTCGCGGTGGCGCCTGCCCGGACTACACCCTCGAGGAGCGAGGTTGGATGGACCATGGTGTCGACAATCGTCGCTACCGTATCCATGCAACAGCTGGCGCTCTTGTGCTTCGACTCTGGCGCCTCGTGCCGAGGTCCGACAAGTGCATTCTGCTGACCGGTGACCCAGAAACAATCGCTGCGCGAAAAGCTGAGCTCAGCACCGGCGAGGTTCGACGGCAACTCGATCTCTGGAAAGACCTCGCAGACCGCCGAAGGCTTGGGCGCTCTGTTCTCGTTCTTGACACCACCAGCCTTACGGAAGCTGAAACGGTCGCCGCCTCCATGAGCTTCGCAACTCAGGAGTAGGCCACGCAACCCGACTCAGTGAGCGTCGAGTTGCGTGGCACACTCAACGATGATGTCGGCAGCCTCCTTCGCTAGCTCGGGAGTGGTCTTCCAGGAGGACACACTGATGCGCAGTGCTGTGCCACCGCGCCACTGTGTTGGACCGCACCAGATACGGCCGTCCCGCTGGATCTGGCGGACGAGTAAGTCGGTGGTGGCAGGATCTCGATAGCGCACCAGCACCTGATTGAGCACAACGTCGTTGAGGACCTCGAAGCCGGTGGCTGACCGAAGCCGATCTGCAACTACGACCGCACAGTCGGAGGCCTGACGCACCATCTCAGCAACGCCACTGCGACCAAGCGTGCGGAGGACCGCCCACACTTCGATCTGGCGAGCACGCTGCGAGGACTGAGGCGTGTGGTGCATCGCCTCAAACCCGGTATCGGGCGGCAGATATCCAGCAACTGCAGCGAACGTACGGCGAAGCGCACCCGGCCTCTGCACGATGGCAATACCGCTGTCGTAGGTGACGTTGAGCCACTTGTGAGCGTCGGCGGCGAGCGAGTCGGCGCGGGCCAGACCGTCCACGAGGTGCGCGCGAGTTGGATCTGCGAGAGCCCACAGCCCAAAGGCTCCGTCGACGTGCAGCCAGCCATTGCGCTCGGCCGCCCAATCAGCGAGAGCATTGAATGGATCGAACGCCCCTGTGTTCACCTCTCCGGCCTGGCCACATATGAGAATCGGCCCGTCGGCTGCGTCGAGGTCGGGCAACAGGTCTGCCAGTATTCGGCCCTGGTCATCTGCAGGCACCTCGATGACACGCTCCCGGCCAAGGCCTACGAAGCCCAAAGACTTACGGAGCGTGCTGTGAGCCTTGTTGCCAATCACCACCTGGATGGGCGGAGCCCCGAACAGCCCGTCGCGTTGCACGTCCCATCCGTGTCCCAGCAGCAGCTCATCGCGGGCAGCAGCAATGCAGGACGCGTTGGCGACAGTCGCTCCGGTCACGAACGCCACATCTGAGTCAACTGAGAGTCCAAACAGGTCAATAATCCAACGCTCCGCGACATCGTGCAATCGTGCTGCCACGGGAGACATCACAGGAAGTGCTGCGTTCTGATCCCAAGCGTTCACCAAAAACGATGTTCCGAGAGCGACCGGGTAAGTGGCCCCGTTCACGAAGCCGAAGTAGTTGGCCCCGGTGCTCCCCATCGTGGCAGGACCACCGGAGTCATTCAGCAGAGCGAGCGTCTCAAACGGATCAGCACCGCCATCCGAGAGAGGCTCGTCGAAAATGCCAAGTCCTTGAAGCGCCTCGCCCGAGGGCGCAGCGTTACGCCCGTCGATCGCAGTTTCGAAACTGATCGCGTAGCCGGCCGCCCGCCGAAGCAACTCGTGGTCGTCCGGGGAAACGTTCGTCATGTCCTGTGGTCCTCTCAACTCGCTTCGAGACAGCATGACCCCGCGGATGGCGTCAACCAATAGCCAATTTCAGCAATTGGACCATCCATTGCGATGGTCGGCAGATTGGACTGGCCCCACGGGCGGCACGCGCTGCAGGTAATCGCCCCGGCAAGCGGTGCTCTGGCACCCTATGCAAAGTAGGGAACACAGCATATTTAGCTAGGGGACACCTCTCATACTTTGCTCGTACTGTCGCACTTACCGACAACCTGAGGAACGACTATGAGCGAAGATTCAGCAACGAACAACGCGACGGGCGGGTCAGTCGACCTATACCGCGAAGTCCACAAGGGCCTTCGCCTCGCTCTATTCGAGCTGACGAACGCAGCCGGCGCACTGGATGGGACTGACCAGACGGCGGTCAGCTCCTTCGCTCGATTGTTTGCCGATCTCGACATGATGCTGGAGACGCACCACGGACACGAAGACGGAGAACTGCTGGGCAGCCTCATCGAGCGTCACGCACCTGAGGCAGCCACCGTGATCGCTGAGGGGCACAAAGAGTCAGACCATATGCTCGCGGAGCTGCGATCCATGGTTGCCGAGCTTCGTAGCGGAGCCGACAACTCGACTGCGCTCTACGACTCGGTCGGCGCCTTTACCGCCCACTACCTGAGCCATATGAGCGTAGAGGAAACCGTCGTGATGCCTGCGTTGCAGCGGGCTGTTTCGTTCGACGAGCTCATGGAGATCACCATGGCCATACGTACATCTGTCCCACCGCCAGACATGTGCGTGTTCCTGCGATACATGCTTCCTGCCATGACCCCCGACGAGCGCACCGCGACCATGGGCGGCATCAAGATGGGAGCGCCTCCCGAAATCTTCGAACTGTTCTGGACCGTGGCAAAGGAGAACCTTGAAGAATCCGACCTGGCGACGGTGGCCGAACGGATCGCGGCGTAGAGAGGCACCGCTATGAAGATCGGCTTTGCACTCCCCCAGGTCGGCGTCCTCGGTGGACCCGAGCTCATACAGACAGCCACATGTAGGGCTGAGGAACTCGGCTACGACAGCCTGTGGGTCAACGACCGCTTGCTCTGGCCGACATCACCCCGAGCGCCATTTCCAGCTGGTGACGGATCGCTGTCGCCCATGTGGCGCCGCAATCTCGACGCCCTCGACACACTTACGTACGCCGCTGCACATAGCAGTAAGTTGCGCCTCGGAACCGCAGTACTCGTCCTGCCGATCTACGACCCAGTGCTGCTTGCCCGCCGACTGACCACAATCGACATCCTGTCCAACGGTCGCCTCGTCGCAGGCTTTGGACTCGGTTGGTCACCCGACGAATACCAGGTGACCGACACTGCGTGGACTGGACGAGCCAAACGCATGGAGGATGCCCTCGACGTCATTGACAAGATCTGGGGAGGTGGCGTCGTCGCACACGAAAGCCCATTCACCTCGCTGCCTGAATCCGTGTTTGAGGCGGTGCCCGTACAGAAACCTCGACCACCCGTGTACCTGGCCGCGTACTCGCCCGCGGGTTTGGACCGCATCGCAGCAAGAGCTGACGGCTGGACCCCCGCAGGAATCCCAGTACCGGCAATGAGCGAAATGTACCAGGGCATCAAAGCAATGGCCGCGGCCAAGGGGCGGGACCCCGATGAAATCGGGCTGATCGTCCGCGCCAACTGCAGCATTGTTGGCGAGACTCCCGAAGCCGACCGTCAGGTCTTCAGCGGCAGCGTGAAGCAGATCATCGACGACGTCCACCGGTGCGCAGAGATTGGTGCCGACGAGGTGTTCATCGAAGTGCAGTACTCCCCCGACATGGACAGCAAAGAGGCCTATATGGAGTACCTAGAAACCTTCGCTCAGCTCGTGTCGGTGTAGCGGCTGGCGCCGCGCCGGACTGCAGCTATCCAGTTTGGAGGCCGTGCTAGCTTTGGCAGCTAGCGACATCTGAGGAGACAACAGTGAGTGACAGGATGAATGGTAGGGACATTCTGCCGATTCCAGATCGTGGACACACTGGCCTCGTCACCTTCGACGCGAAGGATCCGGACACATCGTTTACGCCAATCACACAGACTTTGCCTCCTGAGGATGCGCCGAACGTTCTGGTGATCTTGATTGATGATGTTGGCTTCGGAGCTTCGAGCGCGTTCGGTGGTCCAATCAACACACCGGCGGCTGAGAAACTCGCCTCGTCGGGACTGAAGTACAACCGGTTCCACACCACGGCTCTGTGCTCACCGACCCGAGCTGCCCTTCTCACAGGACGCAACCATCACAGCGTGGGAATGGGCGGAATCACCGAGATCGCCACCTCGGCTCCAGGAAACAGCTCTCTTCGGCCCAATACCGCAGCACCCCTGGCCGAGACGTTGCGGCTCAACGGGTACAGCACCGCCCATTTCGGCAAGTGCCACGAAGTCCCCGTCTGGGAGACAAGCCCCATGGGGCCCTTTGATCACTGGCCACTCCACAGCGGGTTCGAGAAGTTCTACGGCTTCATTGCCGGCGAAACGAACCAATGGGTACCAGAACTCTACGACGGGATTACACCGGTCGAACTGCCCGATGATCCCGACTACCACCTGACCGAGGACCTGGCCGAGAAGACAGTCAACTGGATCTCGTCGCAGCGTTCACTGCGACCGGACGCACCGTTCTTCTGCTACTTCGCTCCGGGTGCGACGCACGCACCGCACCATGTCGCCAAGGAATGGGTGGACAAGTACAAGGGCAAATTCGATCAAGGCTGGGACGTTCTGCGCGAGGAGACCATCGAGCGCCAGAAGGCAATGGGAGCAATTCCCGCTGACTCACAGCTCACCGAGCGGCCCGACATCATTCCAGCATGGGATGACATGCCGGACGAGCTGAAGCCCATTCTCATTCGCCAGATGGAAACCTATGCAGGCTTCTTGGAACACACCGACTTTCAGATCGGCAAAATCCTCGACTCGCTCGAGCACCTAGGCATCTTGGACAACACACTCGTGTACTACATCATCGGCGACAACGGCGCGTCCGCCGAAGGCACCATGAACGGTACGTACAACGAGATGATCAACTTCAACGGCATGGCCGCGTTTGAAACCC
Source organism: uncultured Acidimicrobiales bacterium (assembly GCA_964446225.1). Taxonomy (GTDB): domain Bacteria; phylum Actinomycetota; class Acidimicrobiia; order Acidimicrobiales; family Poriferisodalaceae; genus CAYUOD01. The sequence goes on from CAYUOD010000045.1 coordinate 8,736, forward strand.
CGGAGTTCCTTCAGTCGAAGCTCGATGGGTGGGGCGGCTACGACTCTTACGGCCATTACTCAGTCGGTTGGGCCCACGCCATGTGCACTCCCTTCCAGTGGACCAAACAAGTTGCATCTCACTGGGGCGGCACACGGAACGGGACGATCATTCACTGGCCCAAAGGGATCGAGGGCAAAGGCGAAACCCGGGAACATTTCTCCCACGTCATCGATATCGCTCCGACGATCCTCGAAGCGGCTGGCCTCCCCGAGCCCACCTTCGTGCACGGCGTTCAGCAGAAGCCGATCGAGGGCACCAGCATGCTTTACAGCTTTAACGACGCAGCAGCCCCAGAGCGTCACGAGACGCAGTACTTCGAGATGTTCGGGAACCGCGGCATCTACCACAAGGGCTGGACGGCAGTTACGAAGCACAAGACGCCGTGGGAGCTAGTCGGTGGAACAATGCCCGAACTCGACGACGATGTCTGGGAGCTCTACGACACCAACGTCGACTGGACCCAGTCCAACGACTTGTCGGCTGAGATGCCAGAGAAGCTCCATCAGCTTCAAAGGCTGTGGCTCATCGAGGCAGTCAAGTTCAACGTTCTGCCGATCGATGACCGCAGCGGCGAGAGACTCAACCCCGAGACCGCAGGACGACCTGAGCTAATCACTGGCAAGAGTCAGATTCTCTTCCCCGGGATGGTGCGACTGAGTGAACATGCGCTGATCAATACCAAGAACAAGTCCCACTCGGTCACCGCCGAGCTCGTTGTGCCGGACTCGGGAGCCGAAGGCACCATCATGGCTCAGGGAGGAAACTTCGGCGGCTGGGCTGTCTACGCCAAGGCCGGCAAGCTCAAGTACACCTACAACCTGCTGGGCCTCGATGAATTCTCCGTTGAGTCGACAGACGCCCTACCTGCTGGCGTCGTGCAAGTGCAGATGGACTTCACCTACGACGGTGGGGGGCTAGGAAAGGGCGGAACCGCAGCGCTCTATGTCGCCGGCGAGAAGGTCAGTGAATGCCGAGTCGACGCGACCCATCCCATGATCTTCTCCGCTGATTCGACCGCGAGTGTTGCCGAAAAGGGCGGCGCACCAATCTGCGCAGACTTTGCACGGGCTAGCAACAACGCGTTCACTGGCAAGGTGAACTGGGTGCTCATCGAAGTCGGCGACGACAGCCACGACCACTACATCGACGAGGAAGAGCGCGTCCGCATCGCAATGTCGCTTCAGTAACTCGTGGAGACCCAACTGTCGTAGACGAGCTTGGCGGCGACGACATCCATGATCGCGACACCCACAGAGTCGAAGATGATCGTGGCGCCTGCCGGTACCTTCTTCTCGCCCGAATAGACCTGTCCGATCTCCGCGAAGATCTCACAGTTCGACCCTCGCACGTTGCCGCCCTGGTCGCGTGCTGCATCAAGGGACTCGACGATGACCGTGTTCTGCATGGCGGCATCATCCAACTCGCGACCTTCTGGCGTGTTCCAACCCACTGCCGTCACGAATGCGGCCGGCTTCAGCCAGGCTCCCTGCAGAATCGGAGTCTTGGCTGCAGTCGTACACGCAACGATGTCGGCCCCGCGGACAGCTTCCTCAGCATCACCAACGAACAGTGCGCCAACTTCTTCGGCCAACGCCCTGCCTTTTGCCTCATCCCGTGCCCAAATTCTGAGCTCACGCCACTCTCTTACAGTGGCCAGTGCGTCGACGTGGGAGCGAGCTTGCACACCGCTTCCCATTATCGTCACCACATTAGGATCCGCGACAGCCAACTGCCGGGCGGCTGCGGCTGAACCCGCCGCCGTGCGCATCTCGGTAATCAGGCGTCCATCCAGCAGCGCAAGCGGAGATCCGTTCGTCTTGTCAAGCACGAGGATGACACCTTGGTGGGTGGGGACGTCGGTGCCAGCGTTGGAGTGGTACAGCGTCACGATCTTGACGGCCATCGCCTCACCAATTGCTGGCATTGCGGCGAGGATGCCGTCCTCTCCGGGTACAGGCACGATCTGGCGCACCGGCTGCGCAATCCTGCCCTCCGAGAAATCGACCATCGCGCGTTCAATCGTGTCGATCAATGGCCCCCACGTGAGTAGCGAGGCCACTGCACGTTCACCGATTATCGGCAAGCTTTCCAGATCCCGTTCTGCCATATCCGTCCCCTCTTCATGCGTCCCCATAAGGCTAGGGTCACTCCATGAGATTAGGTGTAGCAATCCCCCAAACTGACATTGGCGGCGAGCCAGAGGTGGTCGGTGAGTTCGCCCAGGCAGCTGAAGGATACGGCTACGCCCACCTTGCTACCTATGACCACGTGTTGGGAGCCAATATTGCGAGCCGACCTGACTGGGCGGGCCCGTACACCTCCGAGGACTGTTTTCACGACACGTTCGTGCTCTTCGGATACCTCGCTGCGATGACCGAAACGATCGAGTTATCGACACACGTGCTGATCTTGCCGCAGCGACAAACAGCGCTTGTGGCCAAGCAAGCCGCGTCGGTGGACGTGCTCAGCAATGGCAGACTGCGGCTGGGCGTTGGCGTCGGGTGGAATCCCGTTGAGTACGTCGCACTCGGCGAGGACTTCAAGAACCG
>CAYUOD010000046.1:0-8823 GCA_964446225.1 uncultured Acidimicrobiales bacterium
GACTGAGCGCTGAGTACCGCATCCTTGTAGTCGATCGCATCAACCTGGATGCCGTAAGCACCGAGGTGGACTTTGGTCCTCCTGTGCTGAACTGGCAGTTCTCTCTGCGGGCCTTCGTGCAGCCGACTGCCATTGTGGATGTCACCGGAACCACCCAACCTACGGACACGACAGAGACAACGGACACGACAGAGCCCGTGACGGAGTCAACTCCTCCGGATTCTGGTGGTGCCCCGGCCGACACGACCGCAACCACAGTCACGGACACTTCCCTTGACGAGACCGGTACCGGCGACGATCTGATTCAGGTGGGCGGCTGATGGTAAACGACGACTTCACCGACGAAGCACTTCATGGCACCCGAGCCCTCGTGCTTTCCGCACTGATGGCTGTGGTTATCTTCGGCTTTGTGGCCGTACTCACGCTCTTTGGCGGAGACTCGAGTGAGGCGCCCAGCGCAGAGGGCCGCTTGGCCTCGGTGCTGTCCCAGACCGAAGGCGACGACCCCTCAGAGGTCGATTCGTTCGCTGCCACAGCTGGCGGCTTCGGAGCAGGCATCGAGACCTTCGAAGTCTTCGGCGGTCGTAATCCCTTTGAGCGTCCAATCTCGTTTGAGTCCGGCACGACAATTCCCGGCCAGACTACGACCACCATGCCTGGTGACACTGGCACGACCAATCCCGACGGCTCAGGTAGTGGTAACGAATCGACTACCACCCAGACGACGTCTTTGGATCCCAGCCAGCGGCGAACGGTCGAGCTCAAGGAGATCTACTCCAACGGCATCGAAACCGTAGCGAACGTGCAGGTTGACGGGATTCTCTACACCGATCTAGCTGAAAGCGATGTGTTCGCGACCACCTTCAAGGTCGTGTCGCTGAGCCTCGCCGACCAGTGCGGTGACTTCCTGAACGGCGATGTGGCGTTCGAACTGTGCGTCGGGCAGTCAATCCTGAAGTGATCGTGCGGCGAGCAATCTCGCTTGCCCAGTCACAGCCAGTTGGTCCTACACCGAATTTCTAAAGATCGAGCACTTTTGCGCCGATAGAGCCTGCGTGACCAAAAAATGTCGTACATCTCGACGTAAGGGTGATGAGGGCGTAGCGCTCGCCACTGGCGTGCTCATGATCTTCATCATTGGCCTGATGGTCGTTTGGATTTCAACTGAGGCCGTTGCGCGCGCCAACCAGTCTGCTTTCCAGGACGACAACCTGCAGGCCTTCGGGGTCGCTGAGGGTGCGCTGGACCGCTACCGGTCCAAGCTCATCGACGATCCTTATTACTACCGTCACTACGTGGACGCGTCTGAGCGCTCGCGGATCTGCAGCGACTCCAGTTCGGGGTCCTACAACGTGAAGTTCGATCCTGGTTCGGTAGATCCTGCGGCCACGCAGACAGCTTGGCCCGGAGACTGTGCCAGTTGGACCTATGTCGACCCACCTGGGCCGTGGATTCAGCTTGGGGACACCGAGTACCGCGTTGAGGTGCAGGGCGTCCCTGGCGGCGGCGTGCAGGTCACAGCGGTCGGCCGGGAAGACGCGCGGCCCTTGCGAGCGATCATCGCTGAGTACGAGCGGCGCACGATTGCTGAGTTCATGCTGCTCTCTTCGCAGAATATTGTCACGAACACACCAAACAGTAATTACACCGGCAAGTTCTACTCGCTTGGCAATTGTGATGTCAGCGGTAACGGCACGGTGTTGTTCCAGGACTACTGGTGTGAAGGAGACATGACGTTTGGCGGCAGTCAGACGCCGCCAGGGCAGGTCACGTTCCAGAATGGCGCATGGTGTTTCGAGAAGAACGGTGTGGGTGGTTCCAATTGTGGCGATATTCGAGATGTCCTGGACGAACCCATTGACTTCAATGGCTTCTGGAACGACCTTGAGGCACTGAAGTTCGCAGCTTGCAATGGTGGCGGACTCTGTGTCGACAGTGGCTCGGTGTTGCAGCTCAAGGCTGGCGGCACCGTTACCGTGCCAACGATGAATGACCCGGATGCGGCCGTTCGATTCGTCTTCAAGGGTGCTCCGAGCGGCGTATCGCCACGCATCGAGCTCTGGGTAAACAGCGATTGGCCGATCCGCTCCAGTCCAAGCTCGGGAAACTCGTATCCAACACAGTTCAGCCTTGGCACCTGGCAGGATCCGGCGTCTCCGGCCTCGACTGCTGCCTGGGTCTCACTCGGAGAGGTGGATTATCCCACCAACGGCGCGATCTACTCGGCCTTCAACGTACTCATCGGCTGGTGTGACAAAGGCTCTCTCAAGGGTAATTGCCAGCGCACCGATCGGAACTCCGTCGAGGTCCCCTTTGGGCTCTATGCGGGGAGCCCGACTCCCTCAGGGGCTCGCCATATCATCTTTATGGATTCGTTCCAGAGGCCAGCCGGCGGCAGCGCCACTGCCTCCCTCATGGCCAGCGGAGCAACTCGGATTCACAGGGCCGCATACGACGGTTACAACGACTACAAGCTGCAGGCAGCGGTGGTTACACAGGGCGCCCATCTTGGCGACAGTGATCGCATGAACTTCATGAGTGCCTGCTACAGCTCAAGCAACGGTGATGGTCCGTCGTGGACCATCGAAGGCATGCACTCCGGTTCAGCCGATATTCGGGTGCTGGGCACGCTGGGCTGCCTGGACTCAAACACCGAGTTGAATCAGTGGTACGACCCGATGCTTGAAGAGTTTCCGCCACCTTGGACTCCTGTAATCAAGGGCGCGGGCTGGGAACTCAGTAGCTGGTCCGAAGTGACACCACCGGACTGGGCACGATGAATCTCCAGAAGAACGAAGATGGCTTCACGCTCATTGAGGTGATCGTCACTATTACGGTGCTCACGCTCGTGACCATTCCACTTGCGATGGTGATGTACTCCGGGCTGGGCTATCTCAGAGATTCTGAGAATCGTTCGGATGGAATCGAGATTGCCCAGCAGCAGATCGAAGTCATCCGGTCGATGTCCTATAGCGACATCGGCGTCGTAGCGGGATCTGTGCCAGGCACTCTGCCTGCGACACAAACGGTGACGTTACGAGATCAGCAGGTGAAGATCGATACCGCGGTCATATGGGTAGACGACGCCGTCCCTGGTGGTTTCGTGAGCACGGCCGATTACAAGCAGGTCACGGTGACGATTTCGTTCCCGGAGGCCGATATCAACCCTGTGGTCCAGACCACCCTCATCTCGCCCTCAGGCAAATCCGGCAAGACACTGCAGGGCCTCGTCGAGGTAAACGTGGTGGAGGTGGGGTCTTCTAATGCGGACCTTTCGCCGATGGCCCCTGTGCAGATCTTCATGGTGGGTGGACCTGCGCCGGCTCCAACGCAGGTGTACCAGTCAGGCGATTCGAGCAAGCTTTACGCCGGCCTCACACCGAACCCACAGGTCGATCCTTCTGATCCCAACTATGAGTATGAGCTCAGAATGGGATCCTCACTGTCGGATAACAGCGGCTCCTACCTCGGACAGGTCTGGTGGCTGAGCCCAGCGGACTTCTCCACTGGAGCGCGGGTTCGATCCCTTGAGAACAACACGATCAACGAGACGCTCCGGGTGTTTCGGGCTGCCACCTTCGATCTGCAGATCCAGGGTTCCACGACGGGCAGCATGCAGCCCCTCTCCGCGACTGCCAGCGATGAGAAGGCCGGCGCACCTGCAGGCAACGCTGTCGACGGCAGCACGGGTACCTACTGGTCAACCAATGTCGCAGCAGGCTTCCCGCAGTACCTCATAGGCGACCTGGGAGTCCTACGCCCTGTCACAGGCGTGCAGATCGAGCCGGGACCGAACCCTTCTGGCTACATCGACAACTATGAGATCTGGGGTAGTGCCGACGGCGCCGCCTGGACTTTGCTCTCATCTGGCGACTGGGACGCCGATTCGTCAACCAAGACGGCGACCTTCGCGTCGAGCCAGGTTCGCTACATCAAGGTCGAGCCACTGTCGTCGCACGGCGACCACGCTGAGATTGGTGAGCTCACTGTCTCGTTCAATGGCGGCGTTGACCTGGTGGACTTCGATTCCGATCTTTCGGCTTCGCTGCGCACCGAGCCTTCGTGCTCACTTGGTGATTTCTCGTGTGGAGCACCTGAGGAAGCAGCGCTTACGATCGGAGCCGGAGCGGCTCTTTCGAGCACATTCGATCAATACCTTGTAGATGCTGGTGTGACGTACGGAATCATGCCAGGCGAGTGGATCGCCAAGATCTCACACAGCTCTAAGAACCTCACCTGTGACGCCAGCTGCGTCGCACTCGGTGGTGTCGTCGTTGTGCCGGGCGGTACGGCCTGTGAGTACATTGAGATTCCGCTGACACTGGAGCCGGCGGTGACGAACTCGGTTGATCTCTCAGTCGCCTGGAGCAGCCTGGATGCTCTGGCTTCCCCGCAGACCAGCGACGGGGTACCCGAATGCAGTTAGCTACCCACGAAAAAGGCGACGCAGGCGTATCGCTCATCGAACTCGCCATGACCGTGCTCGTTCTGGGCATCATCTCCGGCATCATGTTCGGCTGGATGGTGTCTTCATCTCAGGCCTCGAACATCGCGGTAAAGCGCGGCCAGAAAGAGTCTGAGCTGCTCGTCGCGAATGAGCTGATGGGCAGAGACGTTCGCTCGGCCATGCATGCCTCCAAGGTCGCGCTCTCAGCTGCTGTGCAGGAGTTTGATGACGACCAGTTCGAGCTCTTCACTGACCGGGACCTCGACAACGTGCCCAATCTGGTCGTGTGGGAACTGGCGGACGGCTCGCTTTCACGCACGGAGTACCTAGGTATTGCAGGATCCGGTCCTGCCTGGACATTCGACTCCACAGCGTTGAGTAGCACGGTTGTTGTCTCAGATGTGTTGGACGGCACCATCTTCAGCGGCTGGTCCTCTGACCTGGGCGACATCGCCAACTGTGACGCCAGTGTCGATCCGGTGCCCTGTCAGCTGCAGCGTCTCATGGTGCGCCTGGAGGCTCAAGCTACGACCTCACCCGACTTCGAGGTTGAGCTCGATACGACATTTACGTTCCGCGTTGAGCTGAACTGAGAGAACTCATCTCGGGTCCTAAGTCCGCTCACCTAGAGTGGACGCAGTATGAGTGTTGCATTGCACACTCCCATAGTCCTTGTGGGCCTGATGGGGAGCGGGAAATCTACTGTCGGCGTTCGTGTCGCCGACCGCCTGGGGCGGATCTGGGCTGACTCCGACATGCTCATCGAGGCGCAGACAGGCAAGACGGTCGCGGAGATTTTCTCGACCATGGGGGAGGCCCATTTTCGCCTCCTCGAAGCTGAACTCGTGGCCACCTTGACCCGTTCGGACGACCCCTGTGTCCTGAGCCTTGGTGGTGGTGCGGTTGGCGCCCTGCCAACTCGTGAGGCGCTGACCGAGACCTTCACCGTGTGGCTGAGTATCACGCCGGCGGAGGCCCTGGCTCGCATGAGTCCTGAGGGCATCCAGCGTCGTCCACTTTTGGGGGATGATCCGCTGGGCGCGCTGACGCGGCTGCGCGCCGAGCGAGACCATTTCTACAAAGCGGTTGCTGACGCGGTGATCTCGGTCAACGGTCGGGACTCTGATGTCATCGTGGATGAACTTGTCGATCTTGTGAGAGTGGAGACCGGATGAGAGAAATCCGTGTGGAGCTTTCAGATCGTTCCTACCCGGTGCTTGTTGGGCGCGGTGTGGTGAAGGAACTCGCATCGTTTGTGCCTCAGGCCACGAAACGCTGTGCAATCGTGACGCAGGCCGGTATTGACGTGCCAGTGGATCCAGGCTGTGACTCCAGGGTATTTACCCTCGCTGACGGCGAGTCGGCGAAGACCCTTTCGGCTGTTGAGAAACTCTGCTCAGGGTTTGCTGAGTGGGGCATGACGCGTGCCGATACGGTCGTCGCGGTGGGTGGGGGAGTGGTGACCGATGTGGGCGGCTTCGCCGCGAGCGTCTATCACCGTGGCATCTCGGTGATCCATGTGTCTACGTCGCTCCTGGGTCAGATTGATGCAGCGATTGGCGGCAAGACCGGCGTGAATCTGCCTGAGGGTAAGAACCTGGTGGGAGCGTTCTGGCAACCCACCGCCGTGATCTGCGATGTTGACACGCTCGCGACTCTTCCGCCGGAGGAGATGCGTAGTGGCTTCGGCGAGATGGCGAAATACGCGTTTTTGGGAGCTCCCGATCTCCTCCAGTTGGAGCTGGTGGATCAGATCGCCGCCTGCGTGCAGGTGAAGGCCGATGTGGTATCAGGCGACGAGCGTGAGGGTGGACTCAGGGCGATGCTCAACTACGGTCACACGCTGGCTCATGCCCTCGAGATCGACGGTGTTTTTGGTCTGCGGCATGGCGAGGCTGTTGCGATCGGCGTGCACTTTGCGGCGCTGTTGGCCGAGCGTCTCGGTCGGATTGACGCGGCTCGTGTAGCTGAGCATCTGAGGATTCTGAATGCGTACGAACTTCCCACAGCCATACCTGGCGGGGCGGACGCTGAGCGGCTTATCCGACTTATGGCCCGTGACAAAAAGGCACTGACGGGACTGACTTTCGTGTTGGACGGACCCAACGGGGTGGAAACCGTGACAGACGTGGATCCCACGGTGCTCAGCTCAGTACTCAACCGAATGCCCAAGGAGACACCATGACAGCCGCGAAGATCCTGCTCCTGCATGGCCCCAACCTGAACCTGCTGGGCACCCGGCAGCCGGAGATCTACGGCACGCAGACACTGGCTGAGCTCGTGCAGCTGACAGTCAACCGCGCAGCTCAGCTCAATCTGGACCTTGAGCACGACCAGAGCAACCATGAGGGCGATCTTGTCGACAAGATTCACGAGGCGCGTGAGACCACCGCAGGTCTCATCTTGAACGCCGGAGCGCTCACGCACTACAGCTGGTCCCTGCATGACGCACTCGCGGCGTACGAGCCGCCTGCAGTTGAAGTGCATCTTTCCAATCCGGCGGCGCGCGACGAGTTCCGCCACACGTCGGTGATAGCTCCCGTCGTGCAGGGCAGTATCGCTGGATTCGGCCAGTTGGGATACCTCCTCGCGGTGAATGCCATCGCAGAACTCATTCAGTGAGGACCCTTCCTCCAGTCGCTGGTGCGAAGCGGCTGCAGTCGGTACAGGCAGCGATCGAGGCAGCTGGACTGGATGCGGTGCTCTTGACGCACCTGCCCAATATCCGCTACCTCACCGGATTTTCGGGCTCCTCAGCACTGCTGTTGATCTCCCGCTCAGAGGTCAAGTTAGGTACCGACGGGAGATATCGCGAACGCGCCCAGGCTGAGGCCGCTGCTGCGGGCATCGAGTTGGATGACCTCCTGATCGGTCCTCCTGCTGAGCAGCAGCTACGCCTCATCGCGGAGCTCGCGCCAGCTGCCCGAATCGGACTCGAAGCAGATCACATCGCCTGGGGTAAAGCCTCCTTGCTCATAAGCGGAGTCCTGAAGGCCTTTGAGGTCTTACCCACGAACTCGTTGGTCGAGACGGCTCGCTTGCGCAAGGACCCTGAAGAAATCGAGCGTATGAAGCTCGCGGCAGAGATAGCGTCGCGAAGCCTGAACGAGACCCTTGCTGAGGGCCTCATCGGCAGAACCGAACGCGATCTGGCGATCGCAATAGAGCAACGTATGGTGCAGTTCGGCGCGAGTGCTCCAAGCTTTTCGACGATTGTCGCGTCGGGTCCAAATGCTGCGAGCCCCCATGCAGTGCCTGGCGACCGCGTAGTCGCCGAGGGCGATCTGGTGGTGTTCGATCTGGGTTCGCGCGTTGACGGCTACTGCTCTGATATGACGCGCACCGTGCCAGCGGGCGTCATCTCTGCTGAGCTCGGGGCCGCACTTGGATTGGTGACGGCTGCTCAGCAAGCCGGCGTTGATGCGCTCGGGCCGGGCGTGCGGACCTCCGCGATCGATGCGGCCTGCCGGGACCATCTGGACGCAGCTGAGTTGGCCGAGTTCTTTGTGCACGGGACCGGCCACGGCGTGGGCCTCGATATCCACGAAGATCCGTACCTGGGGGCGACAACGAGCGGCATTCTTGAAGAAGGCATGGTTGTCACCGTGGAACCTGGCGTGTATCTGCCCGGCCGCTACGGGATTCGCGTCGAGGATATGTTGCTCATCACGAGCGCTGGGGCCGAGAATTTGACGCCGCATCCCAAGTTTGGGTGCGAGACGGTTCTCAGTTGAGTCCACAGCATCTATCCTCATGAGGCACTCCCGACCCCAGGTAGATAATGGCAATTTCCACTAGCGACTTTCGCAACGGCATGACTCTCGTGCTGGACAAGGGCCTCTTCACGATTGTTGAGTTCCAGCACGTGAAGCCAGGCAAAGGAAGTGCGTTCGTTCGCACAACCATCAAGAACGCCCGCACCGGAGCGGTCTTGGATCGGACTTTTCGTTCCGGCGAGAAGATGGAGCAGGCCGAGATCGACAAGCGCGACATGCAGTTCTTGTATCGCGACGGTGAAGACTACGTCTTCATGGACACCGAGACTTATGAGCAGAGCAACGTGCCTCCCGACTCGCTGGGCGACTCCGTGAACTACATCGTTGAGTCGATGGACGTCGTCATCCAAATGTGGGATGACGAGATCATTGGCGTGGACCTGCCCGCTTCGGTGGTATTGCAGATCGCCGAAACAGAGCCGGGATTGCAGGGCGACCGGGTTTCGGGCGCACGCAAACCAGCGACGCTTGAGACCGGGCTTGTCGTTCAGGTCCCGCTTTTCGTGAATCCCGATGAGCGCATCAAGGTCGATACCCGCACGGGCGAATACCAAGAGCGAGCCTGAGCTGGGACGCCGACACGAATCCCGCGAGCGTGCC
>CAYUOD010000046.1:8923-11048 GCA_964446225.1 uncultured Acidimicrobiales bacterium
CTGTTGTCCCGGTTGGCCGAAGATTACGCGTAGGATTCGTTTTGACCGTGAAGCGGGTCCCGTGAGGCCCAGACGGTAGGAGGCCGCGTGGCAGAGCGCGAACGACATAGAACGCCCCCCTACGGGGGCGTTTTTGATGTCACCGCTGAGGTGATGAACGCGACTGATGTCCGCAGAGCCATAAAGCGGATCGCCCATGAGATCCTCGAACGCAACCAGGGCAGTGAGAGCCTCGTACTGGTTGGTCTGCAGACCGGTGGCGTAGAACTGGCCGAGGCGCTGGGTGCGACCATCGAGACCATCGAGGGAAGCGCCGTGCCTGTTGGCACTCTGGACGTTGCGTTCCATCGCGATGATGTCGGCCTGAGACCGGTACTTCCTGCTGCTGATACCGCTATTCCGTGTGATCTCACTGACCAGTGCGTCGTGCTTGTTGATGATGTGCTGTTCACCGGACGCACCATCCGGGCTGCTCTGGACGCGATTCATGCTTTTGGACGTCCGCGCTGCATCCACCTCGCCGTCATGGTCGACCGCGGGCACAGAGAACTCCCAATCAAAGCGGACTACGTCGGCAAGAACATCCCGACCTCTCGCACGGAAATGGTTGACGTGCACCTCAACGGAGTCAACCTGGGTGAGGTGAAGCGGTGACGCATCTGCTGGACATCAGCGACCTGGGCTTGCGGGGAATCCAGGAAACGATGACGCTGGGGGACCAGTTCGAAGAAGTGCGGGGTCGAGCAGTACCCAAAGTGCCCGCGCTCAGAGCCAAGACTGTGGCGCACATGTTCTTCGAGGACTCCACCCGAACGCGCGTCTCGTTCGAGTCCGCAGCCAAGCGCCTCTCGGCCGACGTGATGGCCTTCAACCCGGGCAGCTCCTCGCTGAAGAAGGGCGAGTCCCTGCGGGACACGGTTGAGACACTGCTGGCAATGGGCCCTGATCTTCTCATCGTGCGTCACGGGTCAGCTGGCGCACCTGTTCAGATCGCCCGGTGGACCGACGCGTTCACGGGTGGGACGGTTCCCGTTGTAAACGCCGGAGACGGTTGGCATCAACATCCCACCCAGGCCTTGGCCGATATGTTCACGGTGCGGGCCGCACTTGGTGACCGGAACGGCCTGCGACCCGACGATTTTGAAGGTCTGAAGATCGCTCTCGTCGGAGACATCAAGCACTCGCGAGTCGCTCGTTCGAACGTGCAGGCATTCAGCCTCATGGGTGCGGAGGTGTCGCTGGTTGCGCCCAATACATTGTTGCCCCCATCGCTGGTCGGCTGGACCGCGTCGGTGAACGCCGATCTGGATGATGCCCTCAGCAGCGCCGACGTCGTGTATCTGTTGCGTCTGCAGTCAGAGCGCATGGAGGACTCGCTCGTGCCATCGCTGCGTGAATACCATCAGCGCTTCGGGCTTACCGATGAGCGTCTGGGGCGACTCGATGACAAGACAATCATCATGCATCCGGGTCCAATGAACCGTGGCGTGGAAGTCACCGGCGAGGCAATGTCCCATCCTGGTGCCAGGATTACAGACCAGGTCCGCAACGGAGTATCGGTGCGCATGGCGGTGCTCTTCCGCCTGCTGGGAGTCAAGGCGACGCCGCCAACGCGTGGGAGCGCAGCCGATGTTTGAACTCGTAATTCAAGGCGGAACAGTGATGCAGCCGGGCGACGTCCGCCGGGCCGACCTTGCTCTGGATGCTGACGGCAACATCGCCGGCATCGGCCAGGATCTGAAGGGACACAAGTACCTTGACGCCTCGGATTGTGTTGTCGCCTCGGGACTCGTCGATCTTCACACCCATCTCCGCGAACCAGGAGGTGAGGACGCCGAGACGATCGTCTCGGGGGCCCGCGGGGCCGTGCGAGGCGGATACACCGCGCTGCTGGCCATGCCCAACACCCTGCCTGCAGTCGACAACGCCGCAGTGGTGCGCGAGGTGCTGAGCCTCCAGGAAAGGGCAGTCTGCGACGTCTATCCCACGGGAGCGATCACTGTTGGCCGTAAGGGTGAACAGCTCGCGCCGCTGGCCGAGATGGCCGAGTTAGGCGTGCGCATCTTCACTGATGACGGCACCGGGGTCGCCGACAACCGGTTGATGCGGCGGGCACTTGAGTACG
>CAYUOD010000047.1:0-10996 GCA_964446225.1 uncultured Acidimicrobiales bacterium
ACCTCATACCGTTCGCGACGCTTGGCACGGTCATGCCCAATGGCATGGAGATCGCTCGCCGCAAGATGCGCGGGGAGTGGTCCAATGGGATGCTTTGCAGCTCGACCGAGATCGGCCTGGGCGCTGATGCGTCGGGCATCATGATCCTGCCGTCCGACCTGCAGTTGGGCGTGGGTCTCATGGAGGAGCTTGGGCTCTCCGGCGACGCGGTGTACGACCTTGAGATCAATCCAAACCGACCAGACGCAATGTCCATGGCAGGTGTCGCTCGCGACCTGGCAGGCCGTATGGGCGTCCCGTTCGTTATTCCCGACTGGGAGATCAGCGAAAATGGCCGGGACGTGCATTCAGCGGCCAAGATCGTCATCAAGGACCCAGATCTGTGCCGGAAGTTCACTGCACGCGTCGTACGTGATGTGCACCTGGGTGCGTCACCCGTATCGCGGCAGGTCCGGTTGAGTCTTGCTGGCATGCGTCCGATCAGCAACATTGTCGATGCCTCGAACTACGTCATGCTCGAACTGGGCATTCCCAACCACACCTACGATCTGGCTCTAGTACCGGGTGGGGAGCTGCGCGTCGATCGCTCAGCTGGTGGAGAGATGGTGGTGACTCTCGATGATGTCGAGCGTACGACTGCGGAAGGCGACGCCGTCATATACAACAAGAAGGACGAGCCGATCGGCCTTGGTGGTGTCATGGGCGGTGCGTCCACCGAAATCTCTGAGACGACCACCGATGTGCTCCTTGAGCTTGCCTGGTGGGACCCCTCCACGATGTCGCGGATGTCGAAGCGTATGAATTTGCGCAGCGAGGCCTCGGCTCGCAATGAGCGTGGCATTGATCCTGAGATGCAGGAACTGGCTGCGAAGCGATTTGTGAACCTGCTTGGTGCCACCGCCGACTCCGGCGTGATCGTCGAGCTCGGCAACGTGCCTGATCCGGTGACGGTTGGCGTTCGCACGGCGCGGGTCGGCGCGATCATGGGAGTACCCGTAACCGCTGATGAGATCCGCTCTGAGCTGGAGCCCATCGGGTTTTCGTGTGAGCCCACAGATGACGGATTCCAAGTAACGGTTCCGTCCTGGCGTCCAGATTCGGCGACCGAGATCGACGTGATTGAGGAAGTTGCCCGCCACTACGGATATGCCCGTCTGGGCAAGACCGTGCCCCGGTCCTCGCACCCTGGCAAGCTCTCGACCCTGCAGATCGCACGCCGCAGAACCCGCCAGACGCTGCTCGGTCTTGGGCTCAATGAGGTTATGCCTCATCCGTTTCTTGCTCCGGACACCTGTGCCAAGGCAGGCCTCAGCGAAACGCCGATCGTGCTGGCGAATCCGCTGGCCGCCGAGGAGTCTGTTCTCCGCCCATCTCTGATGCCAGGCATCCTGCAGGTAGTGGGCTACAACCAGTCACACCGTCTGGATCATATTGAGCTTTTCGAAATAGGCCGTGTGTTCCATCGTCCTCTGGATGGAGAAACGCTGCCGGACGAGTGGGAGATGGTGGCCGTGGCGGTCGCAGGCGAAGATGCCCTGGTCGCCAAGGGCCTGCTCGACGCGTTGTTTGAGAGCATGGCCTGGCCAGCGTTTGAACTCGTAGCGACTGACGACCTGGAGGGCGTGCATCCCACCAGGGGAGCGCGAGTAGTCGTAGGTGGACAGAACTGCGGGGTCGTAGGCGAGGTGGATCCTCATGTGTTGTCATCCTTCGACGTAACCGGCAGGGTTGCCTGGATCGAACTCCGTCTCGACCGTATCCTCGCCCAGGGCATAGCGACTGCGAAATTCGCACCGATCCGCCGGTACCCGTCGAGCGACGTTGATCTCGCGTTCATCGTGAACGAGGACGTGTCAGCCGCCGAGGTTGAGGCGACACTGCGAACTGCTGGCGGTGATGAGTTGGTGAACTTGGATCTGTTCGACATCTACCGGGGCGAACACACGCCGACTGGTACTCGTAGCCTGGCTTACCGACTGCGCTTCCAGGCACTGGACCATACGCTCAAGGACGCTGAGGCGGCTGAGCTACGCCAGCGTTGCATCGATGCCGTGACCCAAACTCATGGCGCAAACCTGCGCGGCGAGTAGGTCTTTTGTGAACGGCGAACCCAGTCGCTGCGGTTGGATCCAGAGCAGTAAGAACGCCCTTGATATCGAGTACCACGACGTCGAGTGGGGCTTTCCCTGTCACGACGATGCTGCGTTGTTTGAGAAGTTGTCGCTTGAGGCCTTTCAATCCGGACTCAGCTGGACCACGATTCTGAACAAGCGAGAGGGATTCCGCTCGGCATTCGCAGAGTTCGATCCGGCGGCCGTTGCCACATTTGGGGACGACGAGGTCGAGCGCCTTGTGCAGGATGCCGGCATTGTGCGCCATCGGGGCAAGATTGAAGCCACGTTGGCAAACGCTCGGGCGATCTGCGAACTACAGGAGGCGGGTAGCAGTCTGGACGAGTACCTGTGGAGTGCTGTGGACGGCAAGCAGATCGTCAACAGCCATGAGAGCCACGGAGATCTTCCGAGTTCGACCGACCTCTCGAAGGCGTTCTCGAAGCAGGCCAAGAAAGACGGATTCCGCTTCCTCGGACCGACGACGGTGTATGCGCTCTTCCAGGCAGCGGGGCTCGTGAATGATCACGAGGTTGGCTGTTTCCGCTACCGCGAGGTCTCTGGTTAGGCGTGCGTCGCTGAAACGGGGCAGCGGATCCGGGCTGCCAGGCCAATGGCACCGTCATGTGCACAGGTCGCTCGTCAGGGGTGCTGTGTCCCGCGGGAGACTTTCTGCTCCGTGGCGGGGTTTGGCCGGGACGGGGATCTCTGGGTGATGCGTAACTTGATGGCGCTCACAGCGATGAGGTAGCGCCTCACCGTGGCTGGGACGGGGATCAGCAGCACTACCTCCGGTCATCGAATCTGCGACGGACGCTAGGCCTCCAGCACACCGACGAGAAGGTCGAGGCACATGACCCAACCCTGATCGTGCGGAGGCACCAGGTCGGTTGGTAGTGAGGTGTGCCTGAGTCGGATGAGCGTGCCGGCGTCCTGCCATCTGCGCCAGAGGTCACCCTGGCTGAAATAGGGCCAGACCTGTGCCGGTGTGGCCTTCACCAGGCGTTCAATGTCTACGAGGATGTCGAGGCGTTCATCCAATAGGCCTCAAGAATTGGCCGGAGAACTCCCACCTGGGCGTGGTTGGCACAGTAGAGGCGCCGCCGCCCATCTTTGCGCATTGTGACGAGGGAGGAGTCCTTCAGCACGCTGAGATGCTGCGATACGGCACCAAAGGTCACCGAGAAGTTCTCCGCGATCTCGCCTGCGCTGAGTTCGTCGTCCCACACGAGACGCAGAATTTCTCTGCGTCTGGGCTCTGCTATCACCTGAAGCTTATCCACAAGGACATTTTAGCCACCATTGAATTGTTCTGCCAGCCCCGTTAATTTAGCTGACACTGAATCATTACAGGGACTCACATGGCTACACACGACATCATCTTGCAGGTCACGATCGACGCAGAAGCGGAGGTCAGCGTGGCTGCTCTGAACTCGGACACAGGCATCAATGGCTGGTGGAGCACAAAGGCCGGGGTCGGTAGCGACACCGGTACCCCGGTCCTCGTGCACTTTTCAGATGTGCCGATGCCAATTGATCTCTCGCGTGCCGAACAGAGTGCGTCGAAGCTGTCCAGGATAGCTGGAGAGTTCCCTCCGCCATGGGCAGGAACCACCGCCTGCTGGGCACTGAGCGCAAATGCTGAAGGACCCGGCACGGTTGTCGATTTTGCACAGTCCGACCTTCCGGTTGGTCACCGTGGCATCGACATGATCGCTTCACCTGGGCACAGTTACTGGCTCGCCTGCAAGGTTTCGCAGCGTCGGGGCAGGCGAATCCGTTCTTTGTGATCTGGTCACAGACATAGCTCAGGAGATGCCCGGTCCACATTGACATCGAGCATGGGCCAGAGTGGAGTATGCAGTTGAGCTGGCAGACCTTCGCGGGCACAGGAGCGATGCTCCTGCTGCTTGGCGCATGCAGCGATGCAGGTGGGGTGAGCGCAGACAGGACGGAGCGTGCCTCGTTGACGACTGCCACAACGCAGATCGTGACGACCACAACCGCGCCTGAGGCGCACAGTTTCGGCGAGTCCAGTGACACGAGTGCGGCAACCCAATCGGCTGTCACCACTACAACGAGCAGGAGTCGACCCGAATCCGAGGATGGAGCAACGGTCATTGATGACATCCAGCTCTTCTGGGCTCGGTCCGCGAGCCAGTTCGAACTGACCGAGTTCGAGCCACTACCCCCCGAGCGCATCGTGGCTATTGATACGGCCGAGCCCACGGGAGTTTTCTGTGACAACGAAGAACTTTTCGGTGACGAGGTCTTCGACAACGCCTTTGCTTCGGTGTGTGATGAGGGCTACCTGGTGGCCTACGACCAGACCGGCCTTATGCGGCAGCTGACCGAGGACATCGGGCCCGTTGGCCCGGCGATTGTGTTGGCGCACGAGTGGGGACATATCGCTCAGTTCCAGGCGCACGTCCTGGTGTCTCCGGTTATCGCAGAGCAGCAGGCGGACTGTCTCTCGGGTGCCTGGGCAGCTGATGCGTTTGAGCGTGGCTATGCCCCAATGGATTCTCCTGCGGCGCTCGACGATGGGGTTCGGGCATCGCTTGCCAACGCGGATGAACCTGGCGAGTCTGCATTCGACGTCGACGCGCACGGCACAGGGTTTGATCGCGTTCGAGCCTTCCAGGAGGGCTTCGAGCGGGGAGTGGCGTTCTGCGGTAGCTATGCAGTCACGCCACCGTCTCTGTTTCAGGTCCCGTTCGCGCCGGGCCTCGAGACACAGACCGAAGGCAACCTTCCCATCGCGGATCTGCTTGAACTCACCGCAGATGATCTCGCCGCCTACTTCACAGAAGTGGCAGGAACTGATCCCGCACTCGTCCCAGAGGATATCTACCCGGTCGCTGAACTCCAACAGATCTACAGCCAGCTTGGCGACAACGGACTGTTGACTGCGCTGGCGATGGCCTGGGGCCGCAGTGGCGAAAGTTCGGTGCCCGAGTTGCTGCAGCGTTCGTGTCTGGTGGGCGGCTGGATGCAACTGCATCTCGACCCTCCCGAACTCGAGACTGTGTCGTTGTCCTCCGGAGACCTTGATGAGGCGATTGCCACCCTGGTGCAGTTGAGCGTGGACGATCGGGCAGCAAGCGAACCGGGACTTCTCTTTGAGACGGTGGCGGCGATGCGTATCGGCGTTTTTGGCGGTGCCGACGCCTGTGTTCCTAACGCGTAATAGCCTGCCGGTCGACATGGTCTTACGATGAAGCTCATATGCGATAACTGTGGAGCCGCAGTTGATGTGCGTAGCGTTGCCTGCGGCGAGTGTGGCGCGGATCCAAGCGCCGAACATCTACGCCTGAGGGCTGCCCTACCGCCTTACAAGTCCGGAACGAACGGCATTGCCATAGCGTCCCTTGTGAGCTCGCTCGTGGGGCTGTTCTTCCTGCCGTTCGTCGGGACAGTGGCAGGCGTTGTTCTGGGCCATCTGGCTAGAAGACGAATTGCAAACGAACCGCAGGATGGCGACGGGTTCGCGATCGCCGGCCTCATCATTGGCTACCTGGGCATCGCTGTGTGGATGGGATTCGCGTTCCTGTTCTTCTGGCTGAGCCGAGTTGTGCCGACCGTCTCCTGACAGATCGTGCGGTTAGTTCAGCGCGGCGTTTGGGCCAGAGGTCGAAAGAAGCAGAACCGTGTCGTCAGCGGAGATCTCACTGGAGCTACGGAGTCGTCTCGCTGCTGAGAGCGTCGCGGCAGCTTCATATCCGGCGGAGATCCCATGTTCACCGAGCCAGGTGAAGTCCTTGCGAATCTCGTCCTCGCTCACGCTTGTCGCTGTTCCATCTGACTCACGAATTGCCGCAAGCATTGCATGGCCCATGATCGCTCCCGGCACGTCGAGTCCGTCTGCACAGGTGCCGGCCGAAACAACGGGTTCAACGTCCCTAAGACCGGCCGCAAATGACTCAACGACCGGTGCGCAGTTCACAGACTGGACGGCCACGAGCCTTGGGACCTTCGTTCCCTCGGGTAGGCGGCCAAGTTCTGTGAGTTCGGTCATTGCCTTCCAGATGCCAACGAGACCTGTGCCGCCTCCGGTGGGGTAGACGATGACGTCCGGGAGATTCTCCGCACCGAAGAACTCGGCAATTTCGAGTCCCATCGTCTTCTTGCCCTCGAGGCGCCCGGGTTCAAAGAAGGTGGACACATCCACGAACTCGCCGCTCGCGAGTTCTGCTGCGACATCTGAGCGCATCTGCTTGCCAGCGGCCGCAATGTTCGCTCCCGAGAACCTGATCGTGGCGCCGTAGTGCTCGCACGCCCGGTGATAGCTGCTGCCCCGGTGGCCTTCTGGCATGTAGACAAGGCAGGGCTCAAGGCCGATACGTGAGCTGAATAGCGATGCTGCGACTCCGGCGTTGCCCTGGGTCGGCAGGCAGAGACGTCTGGCTCCGAGTGTCGCCGCAAGAGCCACAGCCATGGCGAGGCCGCGGTCCTTAAAGCTGCCTGAGGGATTCGCGCCTTCGAGCATCGTCCAGGTTTGGGCACCGAGTACCTCAGAGATTTCGGCTGATGGCACAATGGCCGTGCCCCCCACATCCGCTGCGAACTCGGGATCTACTCCATTTACCGGCAGCAGAGACGAGAACTTGAACATTCCCTGGGCCCCTGCGTCGCTGTGCCACTGCGTACTGTCGACCTTTGACAGGTCGTACTCGAAGAGCATGGGCTTGCCTGGGGCGGGGCAGCAGTCGCAGAGGCCTACCGGCCGGGCGAGAACATCTGTGGAGTACACCTGGCCGGACTTCGAGCAGCGAAGGTGCAGGATGTTGGGATTCAGGTGTGGCGCCATCGGACCACCCTACCGATCCCTCCACCCCGCCTAGATGCGTAACTGGATCGGCTATGGCCGCCCAGACTTACGCATCTACGACTGGTTGGAGGATTCGACGCGCTCGGCGGCTTTGGCCTGAGTAGCCCAGATTCGGCTGCTCCAACTAGGAACGGCTGTTCGTGCGCCGTTGGAGAAATCTCCTGCGTGGGAGTCCGTACTGGAGCAGAATGGGCCGCAATGCTCTTGCCGATAACAATCCTGCTGACGGTCATCATCATTGCCGTTGACTGGTGGGCAGTTGGCACGGACAGGGTCCGGCTCGAAGAGATCGCAAAGCCCCTGGTGATGGTTGGATTGATTGTCGTGTCCCTCAGCGTCGACTCGCCGCCACCTGGCGTGAGGCCTTGGCTGGTTGCTGCACTGGCGACTGGTCTTCTTGGGGATGTTTTTCTGTTGCCTCGACTGAACCGCTTTGTTGCTGGCCTTGCGGCGTTCCTGGTTGGCCACCTCCTTTATGTTGTTGCGTTGGCCAAGCTGGGACTTCAGCCCGAGGCGGTTCTGGTTGGCTTCATTGTTGGCGGCGTAGTGTTTGGCACCGTTGGCCGTCGCGTGATCGTTGCTGTTCGGGGCTCAAGCCTGTTGGGACCTGTCGTTGCCTACAACCTGGTCATCGCAGCGATGCTCGTGACGGCGATCGGGACCGGCGAGGTGCTTGTTGGCGCTGGCGCCCTGGCCTTCGCTGCATCGGATGCAATTATTGGCCTCGATCGATTCGTTCTTGCTGGCCCGAGTCACAGAGTCCTCATCATGGTGCTCTATCACCTTGGTCAGGTTGGACTGGTTGCTGGAATCGTGACCGCATAGGCCCAAGTTTGGCGGGCCGTAGTTGCCCAGCCTGCGCGCCTGTGGGGCGGTTTGGCCGCCGCGGGCCGGGCCGCGCTGATCCTGGTCAACAAGTACAGCTCAGATGCTCCAAAATGGAGGACCAAGTCCCACCCGAAGGTCACAGATGCCAGTCGACAGCGATACCGCCGAAGATCCGGAGGGACTCTGGGAAGAGCACGCCGAATGGTGGCAGAAGGGCTTCACCGAGGGCGCCGACCCTGAGTACGTCGAACAGATCGAACCGCTCACAACGGATTTGTTCAACGGCTATGACCGCATCCTGGACGTCGGCACCGGCGATGGCCAACTCGCCCGCCTGTTGATGGCAGCAGGTGCGAAACACGTGATTGGCGTTGATCCGACCGCGAATCAGATCTTCGAGGCCGACAAGCGAAAAGGCGAGGTCAGCTACAGTCGCTCGGCGGCCGCAGCCCATCCGTTCGCCCCTGACAGCTTCGACGGAGTTCTGGCCTGTCTGGTGTTCGAGCACATCACCGACATGGACGGCGCCATGGTCGAGGTGGCAAGGGTGCTGTCACCCGGCGGTCGTTTCGCGCTGTTCCTCAATCACCCCTTGCTGCAGACCCCCAACAGTGGCTGGATCGATGACCAAATCCTGGATCCGCCTGAGCAGTACTGGCGAATCGGCGAGTATCTCGTCGAGGACCTCAGTATCCAGGAGGTGCAAAAGGATGTCTTCATTCCGTTTATCCACCGACCGTTGCATCGATACGTGAACGCCATCGCCGAGAACGGACTGGTACTGGAGCGCATGATCGAGCCAGCACCTCCGCAGGGATTCCTGGATCAGGCAACCGAGTATCAGGCCGCGGCGACGATCCCGCGACTGCTTGTGCTTGTCGCCCGCAAACCCAAGGCGTGAAGTACGGCCAGGAACGCCTAATCTGGACAGGGTAGGAGACGGCGATGAGCGATTTTCTGGTAGTCACAGGACTCTCGGGTGCGGGACGTTCGGCCGCGGGCGATGTGCTCGAGGATATGGGCTGGTTTATTCTCGACAATCTTCCTCCGAGCCTGCTTGGATCCATTGCCGACCTGGTTGACGCCCCCGGTTCTGAGATCCAGCGGGTCGTTGTCGGAGTGGGCACGGGCCCCTATCACGACGAGATTCTGCAGGGCATTGCTGATCTGCGTGAGCGCGTCGACCGGGTGCGTGTGCTGTTTCTCGAAGCGCCTCGTGAGGTGCTCGTGCGCCGGTATGAGAACACCAGACGCAGACATCCCCTGGACGACGGGTCGAACCGACTCACTGATGCGATCGATCGCGAAGTTGGGATGCTCCAGCCAATAAAGGCAGAAGCGGACGTGGTACTCAACACGGCCGACTTCAACGTGCATGAACTACGCGAACGTATCCAGACGCTCTTTGGTGACGATGACGACGACCGCATGCACATCACGCTGCTCTCCTTTGGCTTTAAGCATGGACTTCCCCGCGACACCGACATGGTCTTCGACTGTCGCTTCCTACCAAATCCGCACTGGGTGCCCGAGCTGAGACCCTTTACCGGCCTGGATCAACCAGTCCGCGACTATGTGTTTGGCAAGCCAGAAACACAGGAGTTCATGAAGGGCCTTGAGAATCTCGTGCTGCCGCTACTGCCGGCATTCGAAAAAGAAGGCAAGAGCTATCTCACGATCTCACTGGGCTGCACCGGTGGGCATCATCGTTCGGTTGCGATGACCGAAGCACTGGCTGAGACGCTGCGCGAACAGGGTTTCACGCCGTCGGTTCAGCATCGAGACATCGAACGGTGAGCGATCTCTCACTGGTGGCCTTGGGGGGCGGGCATGGCCTTTCCACAACCCTCAAGGCCGCGCTTCAACTCACCCAGGACATCACTGCAATTGTGACGACGGCTGATGACGGTGGCTCCAGCGGCAAGCTTCGTCAACGGATGGACTACGGCGCACCCGGAGATCTGCGGAGGTGCCTGTTGGCCCTGGCTCCGAATCCGGATCCTTTTGCTGCCGCACTCGGATTTCGCTTCGCCGGAGGGGAACTCGCCGGACATGCGGTTGGCAACATGCTTATCGTGGCCTTGGCTGACCAGGTTGGTGACATGGAGGAAGCGGTCGCGATTCTGGCCAAGAAGATGGACTGCACCGGGCGGGTCATTCCTGCCACAACAGATCCCGTGAAACTGTTCGCCGATACTCCTGAGGGGCTGCTGGGGAGCCAGGCAGATATCACCAGGGCAGCCCGGGTGGACAAGGTCTGGTTGGAACCCTCGGATCCCCGGTCTCCGGAGAGCGCGGTAGATGCCATTGCCAAGGCGGATCAACTCATACTGGGCCCTGGCAGCTTCTACTCGTCGGTTGTCGCCGCTACCTTGCCCCCGATGATTCACGAAGCGCTAGGAAATTCCGAGGCCGAGGTCACGCTGGTCGCGAATCTTGTGCCCGGACCCGAGGAGGTCGCGGGCGAAAGTATCGCCGAACACCTGGCTGAGCTCGAGCGTTATGGGATTCGTGTGGGGGCTGTCATTGTTGACACCGAGCGTGGGGGTATCCCACTGGGAGACCTCAGCTGTCGCGTGTTGGATGTGCCTGTGCGCGCCGACAACTTGCGTGTCCATGACCCCCAGGCACTCGCAGCAGCCTTCAGGCAGCTGTTTTGACGAAAAAATCTCTAGATAAGCAAACATTTAGCCACATAAAGGTGACCCGCCTCCAAGGATCTGATCTGATGGGGGATGTCATTCCAGAAGGGATCAAAAAGCGATGACTGTTCGCGTTGGCATTAACGGCTTCGGCCGTATTGGTAGAAATTTCTTTCGGGCCGCGAGGGCCCAGGGAGCAGACATTGACATCGTCGCGGTTAACGACCTCGGTTCGATTTCGATGATGGCCCACCTGCTGCGGTACGACTCCGTGCACGGCAAGCTGGGAGTCGAAGTCACCGAAACCGACACAGGAATTCGCGCGGGCGACGACGAGTTCAAAGTTCTGGCGGTGCGCGACCCCAAGGAGTTGCCTTGGGGCGAGCTTGGAGTGGACGTCGTTGTTGAGTCCACCGGTATCTTCACCGCCCGCGACAAGGCCGCATTTCACCTCGATGCAGGTGCACCCCGCGTGGTCGTTTCGGCCCCCTGCTCCGGCGGAGACGCAACCTTTGTCGTGGGTGTCAACGAGGGGGACTTCGACCCGGATCAGCACAAGGTCGTGTCGAACGCTTCGTGTACAA
>CAYUOD010000048.1:0-10942 GCA_964446225.1 uncultured Acidimicrobiales bacterium
TCTTCACCGTCGTCTACCTGATCAACTAGGAGAGTTTCCTGTGACTACTGAATCTTTGGCAGCCTCCGACGTCGAGCCAGATGTGGCTGGTGACGACGCAGGTCTGGATGCAGGCCACGGCGAAGAGGGCCATGGCGAGGCAGAACACCACACTGACCTGTTCTATGTGAAGGTGTTCCTCGTGCTCGCGGTGATCACGGGCATTGAGGTGGCACTGAGCTACGCGGACCTGGGAACAGAGATTTTCCTGCTTCTCATGTTCATCGCGATGAGCACGAAGTTCTATATCGTGACCGCGCACTTCATGCATCTCAAGACGGACAACAAGCTGCTCACGAGACTCTTCTATGCCGGGCTCATACTCGCGCTGGGCGTCTACATGGTGTTCCTCACCTCGATGCAACTGTTTGCCTGACCTGTACATGCGTAACTGGGTCGGCGTGGACCGCCCAAAGTTACGCAGCTACGAGGTTTAGCGCTCTGAGGGGCTCCACGAGAAGAGTCTGAGTGCCAGTAGGGGCGCCGCGACCGCCCATATCAGCAGCACCACCCATGCACTTGGCCCCGCGGGTTCTTGAACCCCAAGCGTGCCCTGGAGGATCTCAGCGAATGCCCCGGTGGGAAGCAGCAGCGCAATCGTCTCGAACGGGCCGGGCAGCTCCTCTGGCGGTATAACCATTCCGCCCAGCAGCAGCAATAGCAGGTAGAGGCCGTTCGCTGCTGCCAGAGTGACGAGTCCGCGTAGCGATCCAGCCAACGCCAGGGCAAGGCCAGCGAATGCCAGTACCGCGGGAACAAGAGCAACAGTGGCTATGCCGATTCCGCTCCAGTCGGGCTCCCAGCCCAGCAGCAGACCAGTGGCGAAGATGAGCACTGCCTGCATTGCAATGATGCCCAGTACCACGAAGACTTTGGCGAAGAGCAGTTCGGAGTGGCGCAACGGCGTTACACCGAGGCGCTTGAGCACCCCGTATTCGCGGTCGAAGCCCACCGATATGGCCAGGTTGGTGAATGCCGTTGAGAGCACCGCGAGAGCCAGAATCCCTGGCACCAGGAAGTCGATTGGCTCTTCGGTGTCAATAGGGAGCAGGTCCACCTTCGAGAAGAACACCAGCAGCACAAGCGGTATCCCGAGGATGAGCAGTAGCGACTCGCCGTTGCGCAGCGTCATGGCTGCATCGAGTCTTGCTGTGGCTTGCACTCTTGCGTGTTTCACTGCTCAGCTCCGGTGATGCGAAGGAACAGGTCTTCAAGGCTTTCCCGGCCACTCAGCAGCTCGTGAATCTCGATGCTGTTCTCAGCGAACCAGGTGGTGACCTCGGCCAGCGACTGGGCGGAGCGTTCTGTGTGGATCACGTACTTGCCGGGTTCTGTCTCGATCACCGCACTGCTCATAGCGGCACCCAGTCCCGCCAGGTTGAGGCCGGCCCCGGCCTTGAACCGCACACCGTCTGACTTCGCGAGCAGTTCGTCGAGAGTGCCAAGCGCCATGAGGCTGCCCTGGTGCATGATCGCGATGCGATCGGCCATGCGTTCAGCTTCGTCCAGCTCGTGGCTGGTAAGGATAACGGCGGTGTCGGCATTTCTCTGGTTGGCGACGATTTCGCGTATGAGGCGCCGACCCTGTGCGTCCACACCAGAGGTGGGTTCATCCAGGAACAGAACCTCGGGTTCAGACACGAGTGAAAGAGCGAGGCTCAGACGCTGCTTTTCGCCTCCAGAGAGACGTCTAACATTCGTGGTGGACCGCTCAGTGAGACCCACCAACTCCAGCAATTCGCCGTCGTCAGGTCTACCGTAGAGGCGCTGGTAGTAGTTCAGCAGCTCGCCTGGGCGACCAGCGGGCGGAAGGCCGCCGTCCTGGAGCATCACGCCTATGCGCGGCATGAGCTTTTCGTGATCCTGCTGTGGGTCGAGGCCCAGAAGTCGCACAGTTCCTGCGGAGGCGCTGCGCAGTCCCTGGGCACATTCGATGGTGGATGTTTTACCTGCGCCGTTGCTTCCGAGCAGCACGAGTACCTCGCCGCGGCGTACTTCTAGCGAGAGGTTTTGTACAGCGTGGAGCTCGCCGTAACGAATATCGAGACCGTCGATGACTAGTGCAGACACGGCTCGACAGTAGTTCGTCTACAAAGCTGCGCCTGCGGGTGCCTCAAGTTGGCTACCGTTTTCACCGTGATTGATCTGCGACAACTTCAAGATGATCCGGGCTACCGCGCTGGGGCACAAGCCAAAGGGGCGACCGCCGAGCAGTTGGATGAGCTGTTGTCTGCTGAGGCTGCGCGCCGTAGCGCCCTTCAGGAGGTCGAAGAACTCCGTGCCGAGCAGAATGCGGCGTCGAAGGCGATCGGCAAATCGGCCCCCGAGGATCGGCCCGCGCGTATCGAGGCTGCAGGACTGTTGAAGGGGCGGGTTGCTGAGAAAGAGGCTGAGCTCACACCTCTTGAGGGTCAGGTACGCGAGCTGTCTCTACAGGTTCCCAATCCCGCTCATCCGTCCGTGCCGGTCGGTGGCGAAGATGCATTCGAGACGATTCGCGAGGTCGGTGCGCGCAACGAGGCCCCGGCTCTCGACCATGCAGCGTACGGCGAGCAGATGGGGTTCTTCGATCAGGTGCGGGGGGCCAAGGTCAGTGGCAGTCGGTTTGCCTATGTCATGCGCGAGGCGGTACTGCTGGAGTTCGCGCTCGTGCAGTGGGTCATACAAAAGCTGGTGCAGAACGAGTTCATTCCAGTGGTGCCACCAGTTCTCGTGAACGAGCAGATGATGGTTGACGCTGGCTTCTTTCCCACAGATCGCAACCAGGTGTATGAGACGGCCCAGGATGATCTCTTTCTTGTGGGCACTGCGGAGGTTCCGTTGGCGGGGCTGCATCGTGGTGAGCACATTCCGGCCGCCGATCTTCCGTTGAGGTACGCCGGATTCTCATCGTGCTTCCGTCGCGAGGCCGGAACCTACGGTAAGGACACCCGCGGCATCTTCCGCGTGCACCAGTTCGACAAGGTCGAGATGTTCGCCTACGTGACACCCGATAAGAGTTGGGACGAACTCGATCGCATTCTTGCCATCGAGGAGGAGATCTACACAGAGTTGGGGCTCCCCTACCGGGTGATTGCCGTTGCCTCGGGCGATCTCGGTGCGGCTGCAGCCAAGAAGTTCGATCTCGAGGTGTGGCTGCCAAGCGAGGAGCGCTACCGCGAGATCACGAGCTGTTCCAACTACACCGACTTCTCGGCCCGCCGTATGGGCACCCGCCTGAAGGGTGAGTCCGGCACCGAACTTGTGCACACGCTGAACGGCACTGCCTGTGCCATCTCGCGCACGCTGGTGTTCTTGTTTGAGCATGCTCAGCAAGCAGATGGCTCGTTCGTTGTACCTGAGGTGCTGCGGCCCTATTGCGGCGGCATGGAAGTCATTGCGGCTCGTTCTTAGGGGGCGAGCTGAATGCCGATCCAGGCTGCGGTGATGCACCCGACCATCGTGTAGGCGATGAGGTATCAAGCCGCGCCTTCTCATGCGAGCCGGACGACGTCATTCACGAAGGTTGTGAAAGATCCGATGAGTGCGATCCCGAGCAGTATCTGCCACTCTTCGGACATGTTGACCGTGAGTCCGAGTAGGAACGAACCAATGATGTTCACGCCGAACGTTGCTACTTCGGGCAGGTAGGTGAGACGAGCCGCGTACCAGCGCGCAACACCGCCAAACCCGGCGGCGAGTGTGAATCCAATGACAAGGACGACGGTCATTGGGCAGCCATCCAGAGTTGATCGTTTCAGCCAGCACCAGTGCAACCCAGCGCCCACAGCTGTACCGCCGCCAACTTGAAGCGCAGTAGGTGCCCGGTCAATCATCGTTGGCTAGTCTCGCGGCTCGCATGGTTCGCATCGCGGCTCACGAGCAGGCAGGATGTTGCCATGGACGCAGAGGAACTCGTCAACAGGTATCGCAGCCGGGGCCTTGATGAGGGCGATCTTTTGCCCGACCCCGTTGAGCTGCTCAAAAGCTGGCTGGCTGTGGCTGAGGCTGAGCATTGCGCTCAGCCCACCGCGATGGCGCTCGCGACCGCCGACAAGTCAGGCCATGTTGGCGTGCGTGCGGTGCTCTGCCGTGGCATTACCGAGAACAGCCTGCACTTCTACTCCAACTATGCGAGTCCGAAGAACGTTGCGTTGCACGAGAATCCGCATTGTTCAGTGTTGTTCGCCTGGCTTGAAATCGAGCGGCAGGTGCGGGTCACCGGG
The DNA here is from genome assembly GCA_964446225.1 of uncultured Acidimicrobiales bacterium. Taxonomy (GTDB): domain Bacteria; phylum Actinomycetota; class Acidimicrobiia; order Acidimicrobiales; family Poriferisodalaceae; genus CAYUOD01. Next base: position 4,245 of record CAYUOD010000048.1, read on the forward strand.
GTTGCCAGTGAGGCGAGTTCTGAGCAGTCGGATGCCTACTGGTCGACGCGGCCTCGTATGAGTCAGATCTCGTCGAGCGCTTCAAAGCAGAGTGCGCCGCTTGATGATCATGGCGAGTTCGATCGACGGGTAGCCGCGCTCGAGGAGAAGTACGAGGGCGTTGACGTGCCTCGACCCGACTACTGGGGAGGCATGAGCATCGAGGTGCAGTCCATTGAGTTCTGGCAGGGCCGGGCAGCACGAATGCACGACCGATTCAGATACGACCGTACCCAGGACGGCTGGACGATCCAGCGCCTCTACCCCTAGGAACGCAATGCAGTTCGCGAATTTTGCCCGTGTCCGTCTCATCCATGGCCCGACGCCCCTTGAGCCGATGCCACGATTGAGTGCAGCACTTGGTGGGCCCGATATTTGGATCAAGCGAGACGACTGCACCGGTCTGGCGACCGGAGGCAACAAGAGCCGCAAGCTTGAGTTCCTGATCGGCGACGCCCTGGCCCAGGGTTGCGACACTCTTGTCACTATTGGAGCGACACAGTCCAACCATTGCCGCCAGACCGCAGCCGCAGCAGCCAAGATGGGCATGAACGCCGTGCTGCTGTTGGAGCGCCGCCGTAGCGACGCGGCGCCGGAATTCTATGACTCGGGCAATGTCTTGTTAGACGACCTCCTAGGTGCGCGGATCGTCGAAATGCCTGCAGGCACAGATATGGATGAAGCTCTCGCCTCGACTGCTGAGCGGTTGCGGGCCAATGGCCACAAGCCCTACACAATCACGACCGGCGGCAGTAATCCGGTGGGCAGCCTCGGCTACGCGGATATGACGCATGAGCTTCTGCGTCAGGCTGACGATGTTGGACTACGCATCGACAACATCGTGTTCGCGAGCGGAAGCGGTGGGACACAAGCTGGGATCCTTGCTGGCCTTGGTGCTGAGAGCTCATCGATTCCGGCGATGGGTATCTCTGTAGCACGCAACGCCGACAGCCTGAGGGCGCTGGTCACTCCGCTGACACATCAGACGATGGATCTGTTGGACGTGCCCAGGGAGCAGTGTCCTGAGGTGCTGGTGACCGATGCCTATGTTGGTCCCGGCTACGGCCTCGCAACACCAGCCATGGTCGAAGCGTTGCGTCTTGTGGCCAGTACCGAAGGCATCCTGCTGGACCCCGTGTACACCGGTAAGGCGATGGCCGGACTCATTGATGTGGTCCGCGCGGGGCAGATTTCCGCCGAGCAGAACGTGGTATTTATCCATACCGGTGGCAGTGTCGGCCTGTTTGGATACCAGTCTGAGCTCACCTAGATGTACTGACCGACCGCCGACGTCAGCGCCCGGGTGAGCGCAGCCTCGTGCGGTACCGGTACCGCTTCATCCTGAGGCCGCCACAGCGGACTGAGTCCGCGCACCCGCGGAGGAAGCTCGATCTGTACTCCACCCCAGCGAGGCAGATTCACGGGATTCTGAGGATGTAGCCCGCGTAATTCCCGCGGAATTTCGCTGGGCTTGTGGCGGATCTCGTAGTGGGGGAGCTCTCGCATGAGTGCCGCAGCGCAGATCTCTCGAAGCTCGGCGTTGGACCCACCGATCAGGATGACCCGGAACATATGGGGTCGGCCGTACCCGTGAATGGCTAGCGCGACATCCACATGATCAATGAACTCGCGCAGGCTTGGTGATTCGTCAGGGGAGATCCGGTGGGACGGCACATGTACGCCAAGGTCTTCTGGTTGGTCCACCACATAGAACGAAGCTCCTGCGAGTTCTGCGACGTTACGTGCGATGCGCTCTGTGTGCTGCTCAACTCCACCGTGGAACGCCATAATGCCAACGCGGGATGCGAGGTGATGCTCTTCGCTTACCAGCTCGTTCGCGAGGAGCGAACGAAACGCAGAATCAGCTGCTCGCTTCGGAGGGTTCATTGGAGTCTTCGGGTTCCTCGGTCTCTAGTGCTGACTCGGGTGTCTTGGCGTTGGGCCAGATCAGTATCGCTACTGCTACGAGTGCCAAGAATGCCACGAGGCGCAGACCGAACTGCAATCCACCGATGCTGCCGATCCAGCGTGTTACCGAGGCGGAGAGTTCTTCGACCCAGCGAGTCAGTGAGGATTGTTCGCCTGCGGGGCGGAAGATGTCTTCCACCCAGAAGAAGATGGTGTAGCCGCCAGCAATCACCAGCGCGATGCCTGCGATGCGGTCCTGGTGCTTCATGATCTTCTGAAGTGGACCAAGTAGTGCGCCTCGTGCGAGGGCCATCGACACCGTGAGTGCGATGATCGCCAGTGACATCCCCAGGCTGTAGACCGCCGTGACCGCAACGCCAGAGGCGAAGTTCTCGGCGAGGCCGATCGGAATGAGAAAGAGCGGTAGCGCGCATGCCAGCGAGGTCGTTCCGTAGCTGAGGCCGAACAAGAAGAGCGACTTGGCGGTGCGGCTGTCGCCGCCTCTCTGCATGCGGGGCAGTGCCAGCGAGAGCTTGAAGCCGCGCAGCATCGCGAGGCCCAAGATGAGCAACGCCACACCGATCACGATTGAGATCCACGGGATAACGTCCCGGATGCCGCTAATGCCCGCAGATAGCAGTATGCCGGTTATGCCAAAGACGACTACGAAGCCCAGCGAGACAATTCCGCCGGTTGCGAGTGCACGGAAGAAGCCTGCAGATCGATCGGTCTCTCGCTCAGTCCCCTCGATGCCCAGGAAGTAGGCCATATAGGCGGGCAGCATGGCAAATCCACAAGGATTCACCGCCGCTACCAACCCGAGGGTGAATGCGAAGACAAATGGTGCCTCAAACATCGCCGAAGTGTTTCTCGATAGCTGCGGTGAGGGCCTCAGCTGTGAGAGGTCCTTGTTGTACCTGTAGGACTTCGCCCTCCGGTGAGATGAAGACCGTTGTTGGCATCGCGATGCTGTCTGGTGCGATTGCTACGAATACGTCGCTCGATTGGCCGTTAGCTTCGTCGAGGCCCCATGGGTAGGTCACGCCGGTCTCATCCACGATCTGGGCAGCGTCGGCCATCGTGTCCCTGAAAGCGATGCCGATAATCTGAACGTCATCTTGGACGGCCAGGCTGACATCCTCAAAGTCGGGCATTTCGGCAATGCAAGGCCCGCACCAAGAGGCGAAGAAGTTCACTACGAGGGGTCGGCCGCCATATTGGGACAGTGAGACAACCTGGCCGGTTGAGTCTGTGTAGTTGACGTTCAGGACCGAACCAGTGGCTTCGTCGTCACTGTCGCCATTTCCAATGATCTGAGCCATACCGATCGCGACGATCGCGACGATAGCGAGTGCTATTGCGATTTTGCGGTTTCGCGTACTTGTGTCTGTAGTGGCGGTAGTCATAGTTGTACTGGGAACGCTATTCAGTCTCTGATTGTTCCCTAACACTAACGACCAGGGTCGTGCCATGTTGCGTGACGCCAGTACCCGCCACCCCGCCAGGCTCGCTTAAACCGTTGCCTGGCAGGGTGGAGTTCGGAGTCTCGCTGCTCACCCGTCTCGCTTTAGCCGTTGACAGATGAGCAGCTCCGCAGATGGTCAGGCGGTGCGCCTGACGATGTCGGGCATGGTGAACTCCTCTACGAGGATTTCAATGCGTGGAGCCTTGGGTGGGCGGCCGCGCCCGCGCTTGGTGGACACGATCCGTCCAGCCTTGATGAGTTGGCCTCCCCAGACACCCCAGGGCTCATGGCGTGTGAGCGCAGCCGAAAGACACTCGGTGCTGACTTCGCAGCGCGCACAGATTGCCTTTGCTCGTGCGATGTCTACAAGTTCGTCGGAGAAGAACAACTCTGTCATGGTGCTCGCGAGGTCGCGGCACCGTGAGTTGGACTTCCATTCCTGTTCAGTTTCTTCAAATGTGAGGGCGTACATGAGTTTCCTCGTGTAGTGGATTCGGATTGAATCCGGTTGACATGTGCTGTGTTCATTTGGGAGGGAGTGCGAAAATGCGAAAAGCCGCCGGATTTTCATCCGGCGGCCTGAAAGAGTTTCGATTCTCGTCTGAGAGCTTTGCTCTCTACGTAGAATCCTCCTTAGGCCGCCAAAGTCGCTGGGTCTGTGGCTTCATCCCTGTGGTGAACGCATATCCAAAGACCTGATTCCGGGTAAAACCCTGAGTCTGATGATGGATGAGTCCAGCGCTGCAGTTGCCCTGCCATGTGCCGCAATTCAGCGCGACAGCAGAGCGGACGTTGCCACTCGTGTTGTTTCGCATCTGAATCATTGCGGGCTCCTAGTTGGGTACTCGTGTAGACGTTACACAATATTCGACGCAATACGCCGTCCATTTAGGTAAGCGGATGTTGTGTGGTGAAGTCAAGCGATTAAATACAGATCGCCCGGTAGGCTCGTCTCTCGTGTCCAGTGCTACAGCCTCGGCGCCGCTCGGCGCTACCGAAATAGTTCCCGTTCCCACACTCGGACGGACTTTCACTGTCCAGCGTTCGGTGCGTCTTGGGGACGTAACTCCCAAAGGCCGGCTGAGACTTGACGCCATCGCCCGATATCTACAGGACGTTGCGAACGACGATGCGGTTGATGGCCAGCTACCGGATGCCCTGAGTTGGGTCGTGCGCCGCACCATGATCGAGGTGCACCAGGCGCCGGTCTTCAGAGAGCCGCTGGATGTCACGACATTTTGTGGTGGCTACGGCAGTCGCTGGGCAGAGCGGAGAACACAGTTGGTAGGTGCCGATGGTGGCCATGTCGAGGCAGTGACGATCTGGGTGCGCTTCAACTCTGAGACACGACGACCAGCCAAGCTGAGTCCTGAGTTCCATGAGATTTGGGGTGGGGCTGCAAAAGGCCGGGTTGTTCGAGCTCGCAACTTCCTGCCCGCTCCTGCGGGCGGCGAGCAAACCTCACGCTGGCACACACGGTTTGTGGATTTCGACGTGCTGGCACATCTCAACAATGCGGTCTATTGGAATCCGGTCGAAGAGCAGATTGGCGCGCTCGGTCTAGGCGGCCGTTTCCGCGCCGAGGTCGAGTACGGCGCCGGAATCACCCGTGACCAGGAAGTCATGGTCTCACTTGATCCGGTGGGCACTGACGGCTTCGACATGTGGCTGCTGGCCGACGGCTCGGTACAGGCCTCTGCGAGAGTGCGGCCTCTGGACGCCTAGGCCGGCCGGTACTGCAAGGGCTGGTCGGCGTGTTCGACGAGGTCCAGGTCTCCGGCAATACGAAGATGTTCCAGGTGTGCGTAGGTTTCACTTGCTGCCATCGTGCCCCATGATCGTTCCTGGAACAGGTCGGTCATGAGTTCCACGACGGTTGCAGTACCACGAGCGTCGCTGGCGTTTCGGAGAATTTCGAGGCGCTCTTCATGGTGCTTCTTGATCTCGGTGACGCGGTGAGCAAGGTCGCCGAACGGCTCGCCGTGAGCGGGCAGCACCAAGCGGGCGGGGATCTCCTCGGCAACCCGGTCGAGCGATCTGAAGTAGTCGGCGAGTGGATCCTGGGTGGCAGTCATACCTGAGATATGGGGCGTGATCGTGGGCAGTACATGGTCACCTGAGATGAGAAGCTGAGACTCGAGGTCGAACAGGCAGAGATGGTCGACGGTGTGGCCGGGTGTGTGCACGAGTTGTATGTCGCGACCACCCAACGACATTTCCGGGGACTCATCCAGACGTCTCGTGGGAGCAGGGGCTCGGAGCCACCGTCCACCCCACCCGGACTTCATGAGGGTGTAGGCGGTCCTGCGATGCCACGGCACCTGATGATTCGGTCCACCCCAGGGCGTGGGTCCACTCATGTTCATCGGGCTTCGCTCGGCGAGTTCGTCCTGGTTGTCCTCGTCTGGATTGAACCAGAGCCGAAAGTGGCGATGGGTAAGCACCTCTGCAGCGCTCGACTTCTGCAGATAGCCAGCGCCCCCGAAGTGATCGGGATGACTGTGGGTGATGACAACACGGCGGAGGTGTTTTTTCCTCACTCCGGCGCGGCGCAGTCCTTGCTTGAGTGCCCGGATGGCTGCAGGGCCGGGGAGCCCAGGGTCGATGATCGTGAAGCCGTCGTGGTCTTCGAGGATGTAGCAGTTCACGTGCCCCAGGCCCGGGAGGGCTATGGGCAGTTGCAGGCGACGGATCGTCGAGGAGAGTTCGATTATCTCGTCGCTGGGTGGTCGTCGTTCTTCGCGCATCTGTTCCGAGCGTAGAGCGCTATCTCGGCGCAGCGCGAATTACGCCTCGGGCTTGACGAAGAGCTTCTCGCGGTAGAAACGCAGCTCTGCCACGCTCTCTTTGATGTCGTCCATCGCCCTGTGGTTACCCTTTTTGACGGGCACGTCTGCCAGCGCCTTGGGATTCCAGCGCTTGGCCAGCTCTTTGATGGAAGAAACATCGACGCACCGGTAGTGCAGGAATTCTTCGATCTCGTTCATGTCCTGGGCGAGGAATCGGCGGTCTGTGCCGATGGAGTTTCCGCAAAGCGGGACGGTACGCGCTTTGGGGATGTGCTCCTTGAGGAAAGCCATCGTCTCTTTGGCTGCCTGCTCAACAGTGACGGTCGACGCCTGAATCTGAGGCAGTAGCCCACTGTGTGTGTGCATGTCGCGTACGAGATCGTCCATCTCAGCGAGCTCTTCTTCGCTGGCGTGGATTATGAGCTCAGGCCCTTCAGCAACGATCTCCAGGTCGTTGTCGGTGATCAGCGTGGCGATCTCGACGATCTTGTGGCGGA
>CAYUOD010000049.1:0-10799 GCA_964446225.1 uncultured Acidimicrobiales bacterium
TTCTGACTCAGACACCCGTTGCTCCTCCCCCTACATCATGGAGTATCGAAGTGCGACTGGTGCGTAGGTTATCCCACTCCTCGCCAGCTCAATCGATACCTGAGAGTTTCAGCGCGACGCGTGTGCGGTACCGCACGTTGAGTTGCAACAACACAGCAGTGAAGGCCTCAATTGCGGTCGCGTTGGAAAGCTCGCCAGCGTCCAGCGCGCGCATACCGGGAATCAGGTCCACGAGTTCTGCAGTTGCCTTGGTAGCCGCTGGGTGATCGCTGCAAATGAGCACGTCGCTGTCAATGTCAGCGGTCAGATCGCCAAGCTCCTTGGCTGCCACATGCTGAAATGCAGCCGCCACGAGCGCGTCCTTGACTGTTGCCTGGACGCTTGCCGCGACCGATCCCCTGGGCGGAATGAGTGGCACGAACTCGCGACCGATCCGAGCCAGGGCATTGGCCATGGTGACAACAACTTTGCCGCCAAGAAGATCCGCGACGCTGAGCGCCGTCGAAGCAGCAGAATCCCAGGGCGTGGCGAGAATAACCATCTCGGCTGCGGCTGCGTCAAAGTTCGTGCCCGAGCTGATGTTGAGTTCGTGATCCGGCCACTTCTCGATGATGCTGTCACGCACCTCAAGTGCCCGATACTTCGACCGGGAGCCAATCGTGACCTCACAGCCCGCTGAAGCCAGTCGCGCAGTCAATGCGCTGCCTGCTGGTCCGGTTCCGCCTAATACGCCAATATGCACGTCCGTAGCCTAAAGCGTCCGGCCGCCCGGGTCACGATCGTTTGCGAAACCGATAATGACGCCGACAGGTCGGACACAGAGATAACGTGGCTGACTTACAAGAATCCGATTGGAGCACGAGTGGGACTACTCGACGGAAAGCGAATCCTGATTACCGGGGTACTCACCGACGCCTCCATTGCATTCAACGTCGCGAAAGTCGCCGAGGAACAGGGCGCGGAAATCCTGCTCACCGGAGCTGGCCGGGCGCTGCGGCTCACCAAACGGACCGCGCGAAAACTCCAAAGCGATCCTCCGGTACTTGAACTTGATGTCAGCAACCAGGACCATCTCGATGCACTCACCGCAGACCTCACCGAACGGTGGGGCCAGGTCGACGGTGTACTGCATTCCATTGGTTTCGCCCCCGAGTCGTGCCTGGGCGGCGGATTCATGGATGCCCCTTGGGAAGATGTAGCGGTGGCCATGCACATCTCGGCCTACTCACTCAAGGCACTCGCAGCTGCCGTACATCCGCTGATGAAAGAAAACGGCGGCTCAATCCTGAGCCTCACCTTTGACGCCCGCATGTCGTGGCCCGTCTATGACTGGATGGGCGTAGCGAAGGCTGCTCTCGAATCGTGTAGCCGCTACCTTGCCAAAGAACTCGGTCCAGACAACATACGGGTAAATACCGTCGCTGCGGGGCCCATCAAGACCATCGCCGCGAAGTCGATTCCCGGCTTCGAGACGATCGACGCAGCATGGAGCGAACGCTCACCGATCTTCTGGGACACCGATGACTCGATGCCGGTTGCCAAGAGCGTGGTCGCATTGCTGTCCGACTGGTTCCCATCCACGACCGGCGAAATGATTCATGTGGACGGCGGCCTACATTCAACCGGCGGCTAGCCACAGGCGGCCCTGACGGTCGAGTACGGATTTATTGCTCCTCCACCACCGGGATGAATCTCGAAATGGAGGTGCGTTGAGGTAAATCGGGCGTTGCCCGAGTTTCCGATTGTGCCCAGCACTGTGCCGGCCTCGACGCGACCTGAGGCACCGGCTGTGTCCATATGCGTGCCGAAGTAGGTGACCCCGTTGTCCCCCACGAGCCAGAATCCGAGTCCTCCGAGGCGCGAGTTCTTTTGGGTTGCTGTGCCGCCAACCGGAGCAACGACCGGAGTACCCCGGGCCGCGAACATATCCGTGCCCTTGTGGCTCCGTCCGCCAGAGCGGGGGGCACCCCAGGTATTCGTGAAGCTGGTTGCTCCTGCGATCGGACACAAAATCCCGCCGCCGCTGCTGACCGGTGGAGGCGGCGGCGCCGTCGTGGAAGTCGTCGCGGCGGGTTGCTCAGATGAGCCATTGTCGCCGGGGTTCTCGACGACGGCGTTGTTCTTCTCTTCCTCCTGGCGCCGGCGATCGGCCTCAGCCTCAACCTGGCGTTCCTGTTCGGCCCTCTGGCGCGCTACTTCAGCTACCCGTCTGCGTTCCTGTTCGGCCTTGCGTCTGGCCGCCTCAATTCGCTGCCGCTCCTCTTCCTCCAGCTTGGAGACTTCAGCGTCAAATATCGCCTCCTGCGCCTGAACCTCATCGAGGAATGTCTGGGCCTCAGCGAACACTGCTTCCATGGCTGCGTTCTCGACCGCGAGTTCGTCGAGCACGAGCGCCTGCTTATCTAACTGGACCGCCTGCTCAGATTCGGCAAGGTCCAGGTCCTGGGTCACCACCCGGTAACGGTCAATGCTGTCCACAGAAGCGCCCGATATCAGCTCGATAAAGACGTCACGCTCGGCGCCCTCGGTGATCGTGCTGCCAACGATCCAGCTGATACCGGTCTCTTGTTGATCGGTGTAGCTCTCGACAGCGTAGATCTGCACGTCCCGCAGAAGCCCTGAGACTTCGGCCTGGGCCGTAAGTATCCGCCGGTTCAGCAGCTCAAGTTCGGTTTCGATGGAGACAAGGCGCCCGTTGGCCGACTCGATCGCAATCACACTGTCAAGGACTTCTTGTTCTGCGGCGCCCGCGAGCTCGCGCGCTTCGTCGGACCGCTCCGCCGCTTCAGATGCGCGTTTTCTCGCCTCGTCGAGGGAGCTCTGCGCGCCGAGACCGGGAGCCAAGGCGTACGTCAGCAAGACGAGCAGAAGAAATCCGAGGAGCTTTCTGCCGAACACGATGGACACAAAACTACTGCACCAACACAAGATTTACATCTCGAGCAGCCGGTTCGCGGTGGACTACACCGACGTGATTTGGCTCTCGTCTGTGTCTCCGCCATCAGTGATCCGTCCAACAAGTCGACCCAGAACATCATCCAATGTGACAATCCCGAGCGTCGTGCCCTGATCCTGGACGACTCCCAGATGCGTGCGCATCTGGCGCATCGCGCGCAGCATCTCCGGCAGCGAGGCATTGGGACTCAGTCGGATCATGGGACGGATCTTGGTCTTGGGAACTGCGCTCTGTCTGGCTGACAACGGCAGATCCAGCAGGTCCTTACCGTGAACGAAGCCGAGCACCTCGTTCAGATCCTGACCGGTCAGTGGCAGCCGACTGTGCCGAGAGTCGTGCATCTCATCCTCGATGTCAGCGACACTGGCGTAACGGCTCATCGAACGAATCTCAGAACGCGGCACCATCACAGAACTGGCCGTGTCGTCACGAAATGACAGGACCATCGAAAGGCGATCATGTTCCTCGGGGTCAAGCTCACCCGTACGCCGGGACTCGGCGAACATCGTCTGCAGCTCGCGGGCGGTTACCGCGGTCCTGAGTTCATCAGCTGCGCTACGTCCAAGCAGCCGAAGCCCGAGTGAGGCCAGAGAGTTCAGCAGCCACAGCAGCGGTGAGGCAACGATGGACACAACCCGCAACGGAGGCGCCAGCCACAGACATGACTTCTCGGGCTCAGCAATGGCCAACCCCTTCGGTACCATCTCGCCGAGCAGCATATGGAAGAAGGCCACGATGGTCAGCGCTACACCGAACGCCAGAGGATCAAGAAGCCGCTCGTTGATCAGGTCCCCAAAGACGTTTTCGATGGCGTGGGCTACGACCGGCTCGCCGATGCGACCGAGGGCGATACTGCAAACTGTCACTCCGAGTTGAGCAGCCGCCAGCTGGGTATTGAGGTCCTGAATTGACCGCAGAGCAATGGCTGCCCGCCTACTGCCTTGGGCCGCGAGTGGTTCCAGCCGAATCCGACGTGATCCAACAAGAGCAAACTCGGCAGCAACGAAGTAGCCGTTGAGCAGAATAAGTGCGATTGATGCAAGCAGCGGGTAGATGCTCATGGCATGTCGCCGTTAGGTTCAATGGCCTGAACCGCGATCTGGGCGATGCGATGCCGGTCCATCGCTATGACCTCAAAGCGCCAGCCATTTGCCTCCACGACCTCGCCGCCGGAGGGGATATCGCCGAGCAGCACGAGCACATAGCCAGCAAGAGTTTCGTACTCTCCTTTGGGCAGGTTCAGCCCGACGAGCTCATCGACTTCGTCGATGTGCAGTGAGCCGTCCAGAACCTGAGAGCCCCAGCGCGAAGTGGTCATCGGCAGAACATCATCGTGCTCGTCGTAGATCTCGCCGACAATCTCCTCCAGCAGATCCTCAAGTGTGATGACACCGGCGGTGCCGCCATACTCGTCCACCACGAGGGCCAGATGATTCCTACCCTCACGAAGTTCGGCAAGCAGAGAGGCGAGATTGCGGGATTCCGGCACCACAAATGCTGGTGTTGTGATCTCGCCGACTGTTACCTGCGAGCGCTCATCAGCGGGAGTGGCGAATATGTCGCTCACATGGGCGACACCCAAGACCTCATCGAGACTCTCACCCCTCACGAGCAGGCGGCTTTTCCCACTGGCCACCGACACCGCTCTGAGCTCGTCCAGCGTTGTCTCAGGTGTAACCGCTACGACGGACGTCCGTGGCGTCATGGCCGAGGCAGCAGACTTGTCCGCGAAATGCAGGCTGCGCTGGAGCAGGTCTGCGAGCTGCTTCCCAATTTCTCCTGCATCAACTGATGCATCAAGGAGGCGCTGGTACTCGTCCACGCTGTGGCTCTGTTGATGCTCGTCCAGCAGCGTAAAGCCGAGGCGGGCCACGATGCGGTTCGCCAAGTTGTCGAGCAGGTTCACAAGCGGACCCGTCACAAGCACGAATGCGTGCTGAAGCGGTGCCATCCTCAGGGCGGTGGCAAGGGGGCTTGCGACCGCGATGCTCTTGGGGATGAGTTCGCCTAACACCATCTGCACCCCTGAAGCGATGAGCAGGATAACGACGATCGAAAGCGTCGAACCCTCTGCGTCCTCCCAGCCAACGAGGCTGAACAACGGACTCAGGAGTCCGCCCACGACCGGCTCGGCTATGACGCCCAGGAGCAGCGAACTCAGCGTTATTCCGAGCTGAGCGGCCGAGAGATGAAACGAGAGACGCTTGCGTAGGTCAACGACAAGGCGCGCTCCGCGACGTCCATCGGCAACTGCGTTCTCTGCCTTTGCCCCATCGAGGGCGACAAGCGCGAACTCACCCGCCACGAATACCGCATTCGTGAGTATCAGCAACGCCATTGCGGCGAGCCCTAACCAGACGTTGATGGTGACTCCCTGATCTGTCGCGCCGTTCTGCGTTCTCAAATCTAGTCAGGCCGTGGGATGCTGTTGACGAATACTTCGGCCAAGGAAAACGAGAAGAGCACACTTGACGTTGGAAATCTGGTTGCTGGTGAGCGTTGCTGTGGTTTTCGGCGCCGTAATCCAAGGCTCCATCGGCTTCGGAATGAACCTGATGGTCGCACCACTGCTCGGTATCTTTCAGCCTGAACTGCTGCCCGCTGGCGCGATTCTGCTGGGCGCGACCACAAGCGTTATCGTGCTCGCGCGTAACGTTCGCCATGTGCAGATGTCGTCGCTGCGGTGGGCGCTTCTGGGACGGGTGCCCGGCAGCTTCATCGGAGTCGGACTCGTCATCATCGCCTCCCAGAGCCAACTCGGCATTATCTGTGGAATCAGCGTGCTGTTGGCTGTAGCGGTGCTCGCGCTCGGAAGACGTCTGGTCTCGACTCCTCAGACGCTCACCACAGCCGGCGTTATCTCAGGGATTATGGGCACGGCCACCGCGATTGGTGGTCCTCCGATGGCCCTTGTCCTCATGGAAGACGAACCCGTGAACCTCCGGGCCAATATGTCCGGCTTTCTGGTCTTCGGGACGCTCCTGTCAACGTTGCTTCTCAGCTTGACCGGGAAGCTTGCCCTTGAGCAGGCACGCCAGATCGCAACTCTTGTTCCCGCGCTGATTCTCGGCGCCGGACTCACAGGTCTCGTCGCTCCTCACCTCAACCCTCAGCGCAGCCGCAATGCAGTCCTGGTTCTGTCAGCGTTGAGTGCGACTGCTCTTCTGGCCAAGTCGATCATCTGAGCCTGGGCAGCCGAACTCTCCGGTGATGCGTAACTGGATTGCGCTCACAGCGATGAGGTGACGCCTCACCGCCGACATGACGGGGCCGTCGCATTGAACTGGCAAGTCGATCATCTGAGCGGACGCGAGAGCGGCCGGACCAATGGCCCGGCCGCTCTGTGTCCCCTCGCGATCTGAAGACAGTATTGCCGACACAAGAAGGTGTGACAAATGTCCCACCTGACCACAAGGCGCTCCATCGCTTAGCCTCATGCAGATGTCTGATCCCTGCATCGACCTTCGAGGCGTCGCCGTACGATTCAGCGATCGCAATGTCCTCGAAGACATCACCTGGCAGGTACGGCCAGACGAGAGGTGGGTCATCCTCGGGCGCAACGGCTGCGGCAAGACCACCCTCTTGCGCACGGTGTCGATGTACCACCACCCCACGACCGGTTCGGTGAAAATCCTCGGCGAGACCTGGGGGCGCACAGATGTCCGCGCGTTACGACAACACATCGGGCTTGTGAGTTCCGCGCTGGCTGACCTTATTCGTCCTGAGCTCTCGGCCTTCAATGTCGTGCTCACCGCGCGCTATGGCGCCTTGGAACCCTGGTGGCACAGCTACAGCGAACAGGACCAGGCGCGCGCCACCGCGGAGCTGAATCGTATGCAGGTGGCACATCTGAGGGAGAACACATTCGCTTCGCTTTCGAGCGGCGAACGACAGCGTGTGCAAATGGCCAGGATGCTCATGGCACGCCCCAACCTCATGCTCTTTGATGAGCCCGCGGCCGGCCTCGATCTCACAGCCCGCGAAGAACTTCTGGATCGGATGTCGCTGCTCGCGGAAAGCGAGACGCTGACGCCGCTGGTTCTCGTCACCCATCACCTCGAGGAGATACCCCTCGGCTTCACCCACGCCATGCTGCTGTTCGAAGGTCGCCAACTCGCCTCGGGGCCAATCAACGAGGTGCTCACCTCAGAGCACCTGAGTAGCTGCTTTGAGGTCCCCCTCGAAGCAGTAGAACGCTCGGGGCGTTGGAGCGCAGTTCTCGCCTCGAGCGACTAGTTGGCCTCTACGAGGATCTGTTCCAACTTGATCCTGGATCTCTCGACTTCGCCGCGCAACATCCGCTCGACAAGCGGTTCCCACAGCCGGCCGTCGTAGGTCAATCCAACTCGAATCAGCGTCGCCGCGTTGTCGGTAGCTGTGGTCGCGTCGACTTCTGGCACTGAGGAAATGTCTACGCGTAACGTCCAGCTTGAGTGGGAGCGAGTGTCGACCTCACTGCGCTCAAACACAATCAGACTGCTTGTTTCCAGATCACCGGCTTCGTGTTCTGTGCGTGTCATCCGGATGCGCTTGGACCTCCGCAGCTTGCCCACTGCGCCCGTCAACGTGACGTCCCACGTGGGAGCCTCCGCAGCCGGAACAGGTTCTGCACGACGTACCACCGACATCCAACGGGGATAGCGTGCCAGGTCGCTCAGCTCCTCGAAAACTCGCGCCCGGGTCGCCGAGCTTTGATGCGTAAAGGAGATATCCACCTGCTCATCATGGCCTACCGGCAAGCCTCACGAATCATCTGCGGTCCGCGCAGACCGCTGAGCCGGGTCCTGCGCGGTCAGATCCTCCAGATAGTCGGCTCGGAAGCGGAACTCATACCCCTCGACATAGGCGCGCAGACCCTTCGCCGCCTGGCGAGCCGCAGCCACTTCATCGCCCGACACGATCGTGCGTGCCGCGAAGTCGAGGCGCTCGGAGTGCATCCGGCCACCAGAGGTGTAGGTTTCGACGACGCTCATCGGAATCGAGCCGACCCCGAAGAGTGTGCGCTCAGAGACTTGAGCCTGTTGGTCGCCGCGTCCCAACACGACTGCCTCGCGTGACGAAGTCTCCCGCTGTTCTTCTTCTGAATTACCCCGCGCAGATCCTCTTTCCCCCTTGTGGACCTCAACCACTCGGCCAGGAAATTGGCGATTCTGTGACGTAGCCGCCGCAAGCGGCACGACAGTCATGTCGCGGAGCTCTGGAATAAATTCCATGCTCTGTCTCCCTCTGATCCAAGTCGGTTCCTGGGTGTAACCGACTCCTATCAGTGAGGTACAACGACACCTAAACGCTGTTCCTTGAGAGATTCTGTGGCCTCTGGGCTCGTCTAGCCGTTCCCATCGCGTTCTTGTGCGTAGCGCAAAATGGCGGTTGGGTTCACGGCTTTGCCGGCCTCAGGGTGTACCTCGAAGTGCACATGCGGAGGCGTCCCACGTGCATTGCCGCTGTCGCCGACAAAGCCCACTACCTGGCCGGGCTCTACGAGCACTCCGTTCGCCGAGATGTCCGCGAACGCGGACATGTGTGCGTAGTAGTAGGCGGTGCCACTCTCACCCAGTACCCACAGCTTGATGCCGCCGATTCGACCGATACCTACCTTGAACAGGATGCCCCGTTCCACGGCGACAAGCGGGGTGCCATAGGGAGCGAAAATGTCTGCGCCCTGATGGGCGTGGTCGTACTTTCCGTTCGCATAGCGGGGGTACAGGAAGGAATCGATGAAGTTGTAACCGTCACCGGACACCGGAAACTGCCAGTCATAGGCAAGTGCGGTGGCCCCATTGACCACAACCTGCGATTCGGCGAATCGTTTCTGCGCGACGATCTTAAGATCGCGCAGATCATCCAGATCAAGCCGAGCCTCTCCCTGCTCGTCAGCGAGACGCAGGATCGCAGGACTGGAGCCGTCCAGTTGCTTCTGGCTCTCGACCATCTGCTCGGTCTTCTCGTTCAGTACGAACTCCAGGTAGATGTCTGAGGCTGCATCCTCCATACCGTCCTTGGTCTCCAGGTCGCCCTCAATGCTGAGGTTCTCCTCTTGAAGGTAGGAGTAAAGCAGGCTCGTTGCATAGTCCCGCCGGGCCGCAATGAGGTTGTCGACAAGCTCGCGATAGCTGAACTGGATCTGGTCCAGGTACTTGCCGGACTCCTGCAGCGCGTAAGTTCCGCCTACGAGGTTCTCGCGGCTCGTTTCGACTGCACCGGCCTCGAGGTCTCGAATCTCGACGGCGGCAGCGACCCTCTCCGAGGCGATCGCGGCAATTCGCCGCCGAATCTCAAGGGCCGCAGCCTCGCCAATAGAGCGGGCGGACGACACGTCCTGTTGGGTGATCACCGGCTCCGCTGGCTCTGGAGGATCAGGCTCAGCCGGATCCCCGTCATCTGGTGGTTGAACTTCTGTGGTGTCAGTCGTGGGCTCGGGCGTCATCTGAGCTGGCGCTGCGCCCGCGGCGGTTCCAACACCAAACAGGCCCAAGGCAACAATGAGGAGGACAACTCGACGCATCTGCCTAACTACTTCGGCCTGGCAGCGTCAATATGTAGTGCTTTTTGAGCCGGCACATCACTATCCGAACACCTCTGCGCAGCGATTCTGAAACTCGGTGCCCTCGGCTCGCTCACCGCAGGACGCGCCAAACTGCTCGTAGGCCGTATCCCTCGGCGAGGTGTACCAGAGCAGGTCGCAGGCCGAAGCATCAGACGCCGCACACGCATCCCAGAGCCGATCCAGCGACTCGTCGTCTCCGTAATCGCTGCGCTGAATGGCCGAAGTTATGACATTGGCAGCGCGGCGCGTCAGCTCGAAGTCGCCGCTTCGAAGCGCAGCCAGAAGAGCAGCAATGCTGCGAAAGTTGGTGATCTCCAGGAGCTGAGTCTCGGCCTCTGTACCGAGTCCACTGGCAAGCAGCGCGGTGAGCTCCACGGTCGAGAGATCTGCAACAACAATCTCTGTGCGGCGAATTGGTTCTGCGCCAACGATTGCCACGTCGAGTTCCCCCAGGGCCTGCGTCGGCTCCTCCAGAGCTAAATCACAGGAGGCGTTCAGTTCGGCGACAAGACCTGCCCGTGCGCTCGTCACCTCGGCTGAGCCAAGCGCCGTGAGCGCCCTCTGGCTTTCAGCGGTTCCAGATGCGAGCAGAACGTAGGGCTCGTAGCCTGCATCAGAAAGCACCAGCCTGGCGTCATCGACGGCCAACCGCACGGTCTGCGCATCCGCGCGTAATGCTTCGCTCTCAAGCACAACAGAGAGCTCGTCAAGAAGTCGAGAGGCCCCCGTCATGCGCGCCTGCAGTTCCCGTGCTGAAGCAGAACGAGATAGCAGGGCATCTGAGAGCACCAGTCCGCCGGAAACTCCATCGGTCAGATCGCAAACGTCCGTCGATTCGGCCTCCTCGCCGGAGCCTGAACTGCAAGCCGAAAACAGCAATATTGCGACCACCAAAAGGGCAATGATCTTGCGTGATCTGGACTGCATCAAATAAACGGTACCGCTCGCGTACGCTGGCGGTGGGCCGGGCCATCTGTGTCCGCTGCTGTAATGGCGGGCCACAACGGACTCAAGTCGGTCTGTGATCGGTCGAACTGAAACGCACAACGAGCGTGAGACCTAAGGATCGCTTCACAAATGTCAGACTCCTACCCGCAACACACCCCGACAAACGACGCCTCGGCGCGTGCCGACGCGGGGGCCACCCCTGCATCGGCCGGAATCTGGAAGAGCCTTGCCAGTATCGCTGGCATCATGGTCGTCGCTGGAGCAATCGTCGGCGGTGCTGTGTGGTTTATGCAAAGCAACCAGGGTCCAGCAAACCCGGATGCCTGGGACGACCGGGTCGAGGAGTAC
>CAYUOD010000050.1:0-10755 GCA_964446225.1 uncultured Acidimicrobiales bacterium
CGGCGTGTTGAGTTGTTGGCCGGACCAGTCGTTTCCATTGGGGAACACTCTTGTCGAGATCGCCTGTAGGAATCTAGATGGACAACTCAATAATTTCTGGGGATAACTTTCCCGGATCTGTGGAGGGAGGAGTCGACACTCCTCCCTCCAAATCGATTACGCCTCGGAGACCTCGACGCTGATCGAGAACTGCACGTCAGTATGTAGCCGAGCTGAGACCTGATGGGACCCAGTCTCTCTGATGGGCACCTCGATCTCGAGCTGCTTCTTATCGAGTTCGATGCCGGTCTGGGCCTTGACGGCCTCAGCCACGTCTGCGGTGGTCACAGAGCCGTACAGCTTGCCGCCTCCACCACTCTTCATCGAGATGTTGATGACCGTTGGCACAAGCACGCGGGCAACTTCGTCGCCAGCAGCCCGCTCTTTCGCACTACGCACATCGCGCGCCTTGCGCATCGACTCGGCCTGCCCAGCAGCACCCGCGGTAGCCGTCATAGCAAGACCACGAGGTACCAAGAAGTTGCGCGCATAGCCATCGGCCACCTTGAGGAGTTCGCCTTTGTAGCCAAGGCCAGAGACGTCCTCTCGCAAAATAATTTCCATCAGCTCTGCACCTCTTCTGCTACAGCAGGAGCCTCAGAGCCATTGGAGCTCTCCTCAGCCGCACCCTCTGAGGCGCGCCCTGGAGGAGGAGGTGGGGACTTGGGAAGAGGACGCTCGTCGCCGCCTTCACGCGGACCACCACGACCACCACCGCGGGAACCACCGCGCTCGCTGCGACGCTGCTGAACCACACGATTGGTGTAGGGAAGCAGGGCCATCTCACGGGCGTTCTTCACCGCACGAGCGAGCTCGCGTTGCTGGCGGGGGTTATTGCCATTGACACGGCGGGCACGAATCTTCGCGCGCTCTGACATGAACTTGCGCAGCAGGTTGATGTCTTTGTAGTCAACGTATTCGATGTCGTCAGAGTTGAGAACACTGACCTTCTTGCGACGAGGTCGGCCAGTGTCCTTTGGCTTCCTCATTGGCTTACGTTTTGCCATCTAAAAGGGCTCCTCATTGGGATTGAACGGTGCCGCGCCACTGTTGGCTGCGCCCCCGCTCGAAGCGCCACCACGGTTGAAGTCTCCTCCGCCGTCGCGTCGCTCGTTCTTGGTTACTTCTGCGGTTGCCCACCGCATGCTGGGGCCGATGTCATCGGCAAGGATTTCGACTTTGGAGCGCTTATCACCCTGGTCTGTTTCCCAGGTGCTGTAGCTCAGTTCGCCGGTCACAATGACACGGCTTCCTCGCTGCAGTGACTCAGAGATATTCTCTGCCATCTCACGGAAGCAGACGACATCAAAGAAGCTCGTCTTTTCTTCCTGGTCGCGACCACGCTTATTCACGGCAATGCCCATTCGGGCGACGGCCATTCCACTGTTGCTGAATCGCAACTCTGGATCTCGTGTGACGTTTCCTACGACGGTGACGCTATTTCCCCAAGCCATGTGACTCTCCTACTCGATTGGTCTTGCTACTTTGCTGCTTCGCTGATGAGACCGCGCTTTGCAGCCTCGTTGTCAGGAAGTCGAATGAGCTTGTGGCGGACGACTTCGTCCGCGATACGGAGTTGACGCTCTACGCCGTCTAATGCGCCACCTTCGGCGGCAATGTCATAGACCGAGTAGTAGCCCTCATGCTTGTGGTCGATTTCGTAAGCAAAACGCTTGCGACCCCAGTAGTCGGACTTGGCCAACGTGGCCCCTGCCGCTTCAATAGCGGTCTTGATGCCCTTGATGTGCTCTTGCACGGCTGCATCTTCGAGATCACCGTCGTGGATGATCATGAGTTCGTATGCACGCATCTGCGTGATTCGCCTCCCTCTGGTTCCGGTTCCGGAGCTCCACCGGCGGTGGAGCAGGGTTCAATTGTTGAACCTCGCCATGATAGATGCCCTGACCGCAATAGTCACGCGGTAGTACAAGCCAAGTCTGTCGCGGGGATGTGACATCAGCGGGAAGGGCGAGTAGGTTCGTTTGTTGAACCTACTCCACAGCATCGGGGACCTAATGAGCGACACATGGCACCAGAGCGCCTGCATAGTCTGTTCGATCAACTGCGGGGTCGAAATCCGTACCGACGGTCCAATGATCACCCGCGTCCGCGGTGACAAGGCGCACCCTGGATCCCAGGGCTACACCTGCGAGAAGGCACTGCGCCTAGACCACTACCAGAACGGCCAGCATCGACTCACGTCTCCTTTGCGACGACGCCCTGACGGCAGTTTCGAGCAGATCGACTGGGCCACAGCCATCGGCGAGATCGCGGATCGCTTCAAGGACGTCATCGATACCCACGGAGGCGAGAAAATCCTGTTCTACGGCGGCGGTGGCCAGGGCAACCATCTCGGCGGAGGCGCCTACGGATCAGCCACCAGAGGGGCCCTTGGAATCAAGTACAACTCCAATGCCCTCGCCCAGGAAAAAACCGGCGAATTCTGGGTCGACGGGCAACTGTTTGGTCGCTCCAGTTGCCACACCACAGGTGACTACGAAGAGGCCCAGGTCGCAGTGTTCTGGGGTAAGAACCCATGGCAGTCGCACGGGTTTCCGCAGGCCAGACGGGTCCTGAAGGCCATTGCCAACGATCCGGACCGCACGCTCATCGTCGTCGACCCACGGCTCAGCGAATCAGCCAAGCTGGCAGACATTCATCTGCGACCCGTACCCGGTGGCGATGCTCATCTACTCGCCGCTCTTCTGGGGTGTCTCAGCCAAGACAATCTCCTCAACCAAGACTGGCTCGCCGCCAACGCTAATGGCCTTGGCGAACTCCTCACACATCTTGCCAAGGTCGACGTGGCAGCCGCTTGTGAGAAGGCTGGCCTTCCACAAGCAGAAGTCCGGGCAGTTGCACAGTTGCTAGCCAAAGCCGACGGTGGTGTCTCGATATTTGAGGATCTCGGTATTCAGCAAGCGCCCCATTCGACGCTGAATAGCTACCTCGAGAAGCTTCTTGTTCTACTCACCGGCAACTTCGGTGTTCCAGGAGGCATGAACCTTCACACCCGCTTCGCCTCACTGGGTGGTGGGAGTCTCGGCGGTCGTGGCACCAGGCCCAGGTCAGAACCGGTCACTCCGGTGTCCGAGCATCGTCTGGTGACCGGTCTGGTCCCGTGCAATGTCATCCCCGACGAGATCCTCACCGATCACCCCGACCGCTTTCGGGCAATGCTCATCGAGTCAGGCAATCCCGTGCACTCCATTGCCGACAGCCAACGCATGAGGCAGGCCATGCAGGCCCTTGATCTCGTCGTTGTTATAGACGTTGCGTTCACTGAAACCGCACGGGAGGCCGATTACGTGCTGCCAGCTGCGTCCCAGTTTGAGAAGTGGGAGTGCACCTTCTTCAATCTCGAATTCCCTCGCAACTTCTTCCAGTTACGCGCACCCATTTTTGCTCCGGCACCAGGCACACTGCCCGAGGTAGAGATTCATACAAGGCTCTGTAGAGCGCTTGGCGCCTACACGGACGCAGACCTCGTTGGTTTACATGAGGCAGCCCGCGAAGGCAGGAGCAACTACCTCGAAGCCTTCTTCAACTTCACCATCGAGCGCCCCGAGCTGAGTCGTCTGGCTCCGGTCATCTTGTACGAGACGCTGGGCCCGATACTCACCACACCACAGGGCGAGTCTGCCGCCGGAGCAGCCGCCGTGTGGGGCCTTGCTCAACTCTGCGCTGGGACCTATCCCGACTCGATCCGACGCGCAGGAATTGATGGCGCTTCTCTCGGAGACGCTCTGTTCGACGAGATCCTGAGTAGTCCGTCGGGCATCACGTTCACCGTTGACGAGTACAGCGAAACACTCAACCGGCTACGCACAAGCGATGGCAAGGTACGCCTCGTCATAGACTCCCTGCTCGATGAGTTCGATGCTCTGGCCACAGAGCCAGCTCCATTCGCAAGCGACACCGAGTTTCCGTTTGTGCTGTCCGCAGGCGAGCGACGCTCGTCAACGGCCAACACCATCTACCGCGATCCGTCGTGGCGCAAGAACGACAGACAGGGAGCTCTACGTATGTCTGAGGCTGATGCACTCCAACTCGGCTTGGACGAAGGCGACCGCGCGCGCATTACCACCAGGGCGGGCACGGCGGTCGCCTACGTGGAACTCACCGACACGATGATGACCGGCCACATATCACTGCCAAACGGATTCGGACTTGGACCGCAGGGATCGAGTGATGCGGTCGGCGTGGCGCCCAACGAACTCACCTCCTCAGACGACCGCGACTGGTTCGCAGGCACGCCACATCACAAACATGTGCGGGCCACTGTCGAAGCTGTGGCTGGCTAACCATGCGTCGCACACGCTTCGATAACGACTTCTGCCCAATCGCACGGGCGACAGACCTCATGGGCGACTGGTGGACGCCCTTGGTAATGAGAGAGGCATTTGCCGGCAGTCGGCGTTTCGCCAAGTTCGAAGAAGGGCTGCAAATACCAAAAGCCGTCCTCAGTTCGCGCCTCAACCGACTCTGTGAAGAAGGTCTGCTGGACAAGGTGCTCTACCAGGACAATCCCCCCCGCCATGAGTACCGCCTCACCGACAAAGGCAGAGCCTTCTGGGAAGTGCTCGCAGCGATGTGGCGCTGGGGCAGCGACTGGTCATGGCCCGAAGGCGAGCAGCCCGTACTGGCGCTCAAATCCAGAGAAACAGGGGAAGTTGTACAGCCAGTTGTCGTGGACGAACTCACCGGCGAACGACTCAGCCTGGACCGCATCAGAATCGGCCGAGCTCCAAAAACTGAAAGCTAAGGCAACACGATCGCTGTGTTGGCGGGCGCTGTTGGTAACAAGTCTGAGCCCGTCGGCATCTCAAGGGCGTAGAAATATGGCCCCTCGGGCGGGTAGCCGGGACAGTCGTTGCCAGCCAGGCAGGGTTCCATCACAGCCCGCGAAACCTCGATGCCGTTCTCGTCCAGGTACAGCACGGTCAGCGGCATCACGGTGTTCTTCATCCAGAAACCTCCGGTACCCACTGTCTCAAAGACGAACAGCATTCCTGCGTAGCCCTTGAGGTCCGTCACTTCCATGAGTCCCTGGCTGCGCTGCTCAGGGGTATCAGCAACGAGTACCGGCAGCGGTCCATCAGTCCCAAAGGCCACGGTCCCCTCAGAGAAAGGCTCCCACGGTTCGACATTCTCAGCTCCAACAAGGCTTGTTGTGGGCGTCGTTGGCTGGGAGACAGTCAATAACTCGGTAGTTTCAGTCGAGGAATCACTGCCGCTGCCGCACGCACCGAGGATGGCCAACAGCGCCACGAAAATGGCCAGTCGTCTCATGGCGCGGTGGTCGTCGTCACGGGCGGCGCGGTCGTTGTCGCTGGCGGTGTTGTCGTGGTGGTGGTAGTCGGCGGGGATGTCGTGGTTGTCGGCGAAGCAGTCGTTGTCGTAACTGGCGCCTCGGTGGTCGAGACGGACGTCGTCGTCGTGACCTCAGTCGTGTCCGTGACAACCGTTTCCTCGGGCACAGTCGTGGACGTTGCTTCGGGCACCGTCGTGCCCACCAGGTCGGCGTTCAGAATCTCACCCGGATACGGATCAATTGGCACGAACGAGCCGACGTCGGCGAGTTGCACAATCCGCGTCATCGCAGCAGAGAATATTTCCGCTGGAATTGAGCCCCCGGTGACTCTCGCGTACTCACCAATATTGAGCATCGGCACAACTGTCTCCGGATACCCGACCCACACTGCGGTGGTGAATTTCGGCGAGTAGCCCACAAACCAGGCGTCACCGTACTCCTGGGTCGTACCGGTCTTGCCAGCTATTGGTACGCCTTCAACGGCGGCCCGCTGAGCCGTGCCCGCCACGACAACCTGCTGTAGGACTCGGTTCACGACATCTGCTGTCTGCTCACTAAAGGCCCGACTACTCCCAGCGTCAAAACTGTCATCCAGATCGAGGGGTTCACTCGTCACCCGCTGAATGAAGATCGGTTCTCGCATTTCGCCCCTGTTGGCAAACGTCGAGTAGGCCGTGGCCATTTCCAACACCGACACTTCCTGGGCACCGAGCACAAGCGAATGCAAGGGCTGCAACTCGCTCTCAATACCCATCTTGTAGGCCATGTTCACCGCATTCTGCGGACCCACAACATCCATAAGTTGGGCGTAGGCAGTGTTGGACGAGATGCGGGTGGCATTCTCAAGATCAATGATGCCCTGAGAAGTTTCGCTGTAGTTGGAGACGACCCAATCCTGGCCCGCGTTTGCCTCTGGTATGACCACCTGAGCTGGACTGTCAAACAACGAGCGGGCGGAGAGGCCCGCATTCGTCGCCGCCGCAAGCACAATTGGCTTGAACGAAGAGCCGGGTTGACGGCCGGTTCCTCCACCCTCGGCTCCCAGCGCCAGATTCACCTGGGAGTTGCTCCAGTTGCGCCCACCCACCATGGCCATGATCTGACCCTGGTCATTGAGCGTCACGACTGCGGCCGCCGGATCGCCCTCACCCAACGCAACTATGACCGACTCGTAGGCCGCTCTTTGCGCATTCACGTCCAGGGTCGTGGTGATCTGCAACCCGCGGCCATAGACGGCTGCCGGACCGTACTCCTCGACCATCTGAGAGCGAACCTCTTCTATGAAGTACTCAATGCCGATGCCCTCACCTGCGGCGAGTACGCGCACTGAAGTTACGTCCTCTCGTGGCACGACGTATTGCTCAAGGGGCGTCGCTACAATCGCATCCTTTTCACTTTCGACGATGTAGCCCTCTTCAACCATTGCGAGCAAGGCCAGATCTCGACGGCGATAGGCCTCGTCGTACTGGTCCGGGCGGGAAACGTCAGCGGCCTCAGGTGCTCGTATCAGGCCGGCGAGGTACGCGGCCTCACGGGTCGTGAGTTCCTCGGCGGTGAGGCCGAAATAGGTGCGGGCCGCTGCCTCGACCCCGTAGGCGCCACGTCCGAAGTAGATCGTGTTGAGGTAGCGCTCGAGGATCGCGTCCTTGTCGAGTTCGCGTTCTATCTGGATTGCGAGAACCGCTTCTCTGATCTTGCGGTTGAGCGAGCGCTCGCCTGTGAGGTACGTATTCTTCACGTACTGCTGGGTGATGGTCGAGCCGCCCTGGAGTTGACCGCCGCCTCTCAGGTCCTGATACAGCGCTCGCCCGATACCGAGTGGATCCACGCCTCGGTGCGAGTAGAAGTCGCGATCCTCGGTGGCGATCACCGCCTGCCTCATTGGCAGCGAGATGAGATCAATCGTGCGGTAGAAGCGATCCTCTTCTGCCCGAAATTCTGCAATCTGAACCCCGTTGCGGTCATAGACCGTCGAGGTGAGATCAAGCGACACGTCGGTATCTGGGATCTGTACCTGCGTCGAAAGCACCCACACGATGCCAGCGAACCCACCGACGCCAAGTAGCAGGGTGAGATACATGAGACGCCGCACCCGCGCGACGAAGCCACGCTTCTTCTTAGGTGCCGGTTTCGCAGAAGACTTGGACTGCTTGGCTGTCGTCTGCGATTTCGAGGTTCGTTTCGCCACAATCAGACGACGGGGTGGGCCCGCAGGAGGTGATTCCACCGGCAAGTTGTGCAGATCTCCACCACGTAACAGGTGAAGGTTCCCTTGCGGCTACGGATGCGCTCCATATCGCGCACGCTGGTGATAACCCTGCCCTGGCTGGGCAGCCGGGTGCCAAACACATAGGAGATATTGCACAGCGAGCGCTCAGTGCAGACCGGGCATTTGGTTTGACGTTCCTTGCCGTGGTGCCGGCCGACCCGCAGCAGTTCGGGGTGTGCGTCACACACATCGCTGCGCGAAATTTCGCCGCGCCGGTACTCGGCTATGCGGGCACGGCGAGCCAGCATGTACGACACCTCGCCGGTGAGTGGTTCGGACTTTCCGACCATTTGTCCCAGAACGCTCATTGCCCATAGAGGTTACTGCCCTACCTACTCAAGACTGGGGCGCGGGCACTATCCGAGCATGGCAAAGATGTGAAACTCGTCACCCCGACTTGCAATCGTCTCGATGTATCGCTTAGATATAACTACGACACAGACCGTGTCACGACGCCGAAAGGAGGCGACATGTTGGAACTTGCAATCCTTGGCCTCCTTTCTGAGCAGGAAATGCACGGTTACGAGCTCAAGAAGCGCATCAGCGTTCTGCATGGACCCACCCCATCGGTGTCGTTTGGCTCTCTGTATCCCGCACTCGGCCGCCTTGAGCGTGCTGGGAGCGTGCAGGTTCAGGTCGGCGCACGCAGCGATACCCCGGCAACCCCGATGACCGGCTCCCTCGGAGCTGAAGCACGGGCGTTCCGGAACCGCAGAAGGCGCAGTACCGGTTCGAGAAGAAGTCGCAAGGTCTATGGGATCACCGATGCTGGCCGCGCTCGGCTTAATGAGCTTCTCAACGACGACACATCTGACGACAAGGTTTTTTCTCTGAAGCTGGCGTTCCTCTCGCATCTGCGGGTCGAAGGTCGCTCCGAGTTCTTTCGTCGACGCCGCCGCTTTCTGGAAGACCGCATGGATGAAGCCCGTCGCTCGCACAGCGCCGACGACGAATCCGACCGTTACCGGCAGGCCCTTCTCAAACACCATGTCGATGCCACCGCCTTTGAACTTGGCTGGCTCGACCAACTGATCAAGTCCGAGAGCGCTGAAACGCTTTCCACAACCCCCGACTCCGGAGGAACACCATGAGTATCCGTTTGGCCATCGCTGGCCTTGGCAACTGCGCCAGTTCCCTTATCCAAGGAATTGAGTACTACAAGGACGCAGATCCGGACGAGCAGGTCCCCGGACTCATGCACGTCGTACTCGGCGGCTACCACGTCAACGACATTGAGCTTGTCGCCGCATTCGACGTTGACTCCTCAAAGGTCGGCCTCGAGGTGTCCAAGGCGATGTTCGCTGAGCCCAACAACACCATCGTGTTCTCCGACGTGCCCCATTTCGACATTCGCGTCCAGCGTGGACCAACACTCGACGGCTTCGGCGAGTTCTACACCCAGATGCGCGAAGAGAGCCCGGTCGAGCCAATCGACGTGGCCCAGGCACTGCGTGACGCCAAGGTCGACGTACTCGTCAGCTACCTGCCCGTAGGCTCCGAAGACGCACAGCGTTACTACGCCCAGGCTTGTCTTGATGCTGGCGTCGCATTCGTAAACGCCATTCCGGTGTTCATTGCCTCTGACCCGGTCTGGGCCAAGAAGTTCGAAGATGCCGGTCTCCCGATCATCGGTGACGACATCAAGAGCCAGGTCGGAGCGACTATCGCCCACCGCACCCTCGCTCGTCTCTTCGAAGACCGTGGCACCACCATTGACCACACTTACCAGCTGAACTTCGGCGGCAACATGGACTTCATGAACATGTTGGAGCGCAAGCGCCTCAAGTCCAAGAAGATCTCCAAGACACAGTCCGTGACTTCCCAGATCGACCAGGGTATCTCAGACGAAGACGTGCACATCGGCCCATCTGACCATGTTCCATGGTTGAAGGACCGCAAGTGGGCCTACATCCGCCTTGAGGGCCGTAACTTCGGTGACGTGCCGCTAGTGGCAGAGCTCAAGCTTGAGGTGCACGACTCCCCGAACTCCGCAGGCGTCATCATTGATGCCGTGCGTTGCGCCCAGGTCGCCCTCGACAACAAGGTCGGCGGACCCATCGCTGGGCCATCTGCCTACTTCATGAAGTCGCCTGCAGTGCAATACCGCGACGAAGAAGCCCATCGCATGGTCGAAGAGATCGCCAAGACAGGCAAGATCAACCAGTAGTCGGTCGCCTCGTCACCGGCGAGGTCCAGCCTTCCAACTCGAGATCAGTCGGGCTGCGTAGCCTCATTACCCTATTGGTAATGAGGCTACGCCTCCCGCTCTTTTTGGGGACTAGCGGCGGCGGGGGCGATGGATAGCGCCCGGAGGTGGGGTCTCGCGAGGATCCTTAGGCCAGTAGTGCTTGGGGTAGCGGCCGAGCATCTCGCCGCGCACCTGGGCATAAGCACCGTCCCAGAATCCGGACAGGTCTGAGGTGATGTGTAAAGGGCGCTGCGCTGGATTCAGCAACTCAAGGCGTACGACTGCCCGGCCATTGGCGAGCGTGGGATTCTGCTGCCAGCCGAGTGCTTCCTGCAGCCGGATGGACACCGTTGGTGCGACCCCGGGCTCGTAACGCAGCGTGCGCTTCTCCCCCTGCCCGAGGTCCAGGCGGTCGGGGGCGAGTTCGTCCAACAGATGTAGCTGATTGGCAGGCACCCGGCTGCGCAGAGCAGTAACGAGATCGACTTTCGAGAGATCGGATAAGCGCCTCGCTCGACCCAGGAATGGCAGCAGCCACTCGTCCAGCTCAGCCAACAGCGTCTCATCATCCACGGCGGGCCAGCCTGCGTCAGCCATCGCCTCGTGGCAGAAGCCGAGCCGGGCCCGCAAGCGTGTCGCCATCTTCGACCAACCCAACACAGCCAGTCCACGCTTTTGAACACCGTCCAACAACGCGATCTGCACAAGCTCAGCAGGCGGATTACTCAACGGCGATCTCTTCACCACAATGGCACCAAGACGCGTGACCTGATCAGCAATCACGTCACCAGCACGATTATCCCAATGCACGTCGTCGGTGATCTCGCCATGACGCTCAACAATGCCGGCGAACTCGCTCGCATCAAGCGCCGCAGCAGACCGCACCCGGTCCAAGGGCTCGCCCGGTCGGCCGCTGGTGTCGGCCACAACGATGAACTCCGCTCC
>CAYUOD010000051.1:0-2022 GCA_964446225.1 uncultured Acidimicrobiales bacterium
AGACGCCGTTCTCCTCGCTGACTTCCTCGGCTGGCACATAGACACCTCGGTCGTCTGTGAAGGCGTCAGCCAACAGGTAGCCCTGGTTGATGAGGCGTTGGAAGGGTTCGCCGGTGCAGACGTAGCCCAGGTCGAAGAGCACCTTGTGCCAGAAGCGGGCGTAGAGCAGGTGCAGTACAGCATGCTCGACTCCGCCGATATAGAGATCGACGCCCCCGAGGTTGTCTCCGCTGCCCATCCAGTAGGCGTCTATGGCCGGATCGATGATCTGTTCGTCGTTGGTGGGATCCAGGTAGCGCAGGTAGTACCAACAGCTGCCTGCCCAGTTGGGCATGGTGTTGAGTTCGCGGCGGTACGCCTTAGGTCCGTCGCCCAGGTCCATCTCCACGTTGAGCCAGTCCGTTGCGCGCCCCAGCGGTGGCTCGGGCGGAGCGTCCGGCGATACAGCGGGGCGAGGTGCGTAGTCGGCCACCTCGGGCAACAGCACCGGGAGTTGGTCGTCGGGTACCGCCAAGGGCAGGCCGTCATCTCCGAAGACGATTGGGAACGGCTCGCCCCAGTAACGCTGACGGCTGAACAGCCAGTCCCGAAGCTTGTAGGTGACGGTGGCGTCGCCGGACTCCTCAGCGACCAGCCAGTCGATGATCTTGGCCTTTGCGTCCACGATGCCGAGCCCGTCGAGGAACCCGGAATTGATGGCCGAGCCTTCGCCTGTGTAGGCCTCTCCCTCGAAGCCCTCGCTGGGCTGCACGGTGCGCACAATGTTCAGGCCGAATACCTTGGCGAAGTCCCAGTCGCGCTGATCCTGTCCCGGTACGGCCATGATGGCGCCGGTGCCGTAGCCCATCAGCACATAGTCGGCGATGAACACGGGCAGTGCCTCACCGTTTGCGGGATTGATCGCATCGACACCGATGTAGACGCCGGTCTTGGTGCGGCTCTCGGCTTGGCGATCGCGGTCGGACATTGTTGAGGTCTGGTGGCGGTAGGCAGCGATGGCCTCAGCTGGCGTTGCGGCTCCACCGGTCCAGCTGGTGGCAGTGCCGGCTGGCCAGCTCGCGGGTGCAAGTTTGTCTACCAGATCATGTTCTGGTGCGAGGACCATGTAGGTCGCGCCGAACAGCGTGTCGGGGCGGGTGGTGAAGACCTCGATCGAGTTGTTATCCACCGCGAAGCTCACGGTGGCGCCGATACTCTTGCCGATCCAGTTTCGTTGCATCGTTTTGACCGGAGTTGGCCAGTCGAGTTCGTCAAGGTCGTCGAGCAGACGGTCGGCGTACTTGGTGATGCGCAGCATCCACTGCTTCAGTGGCCTGCGGAACACCGGATGGTTACCGCGTTCGCTGCGTCCCTCTGCTGTGACCTCTTCGTTGGAGAGCACTGTGCCGAGTTCTGGGCACCAGTTGACGGGTGCTTCGGTGAGGTGGGCGAGACGGTATCCCTCAAGCGTCTTGCGCTGTTCTGTGGGAGTCAGTTCCTGCCAGCTGCGTTCGTCGTCCTGAACGGGTTGGCGTGTACCGGCCTCGAACTCGGCAATGAGTTCAGCGATGGGCCGGGCCTTGTCGAGGTCTTCGTCATACCAGGAGTTGAAGATCTGCAGGAAAATCCACTGTGTCCAGCGGTAGAAGGATTCATCGGTGGTTGCGATGGAGCGGCGAGAGTCGTGGCCCAGTCCGAGCGCCTTGAGTTGGCGACCCATGATCTCGATGTTGTTGTCTGTGGTGATCCGGGGATGCTGGCCCGTGGCTCTGGCGTACTCCTCGGCTGGGAGGCCGAAGGCGTCGTAGCCCATGGTGTGGACCACGTTGAAGCCCGACATGCGTTTGTATCTGGCGTAGACGTCAGTGCCGATGTAGCCCAGCGGATGGCCCACGTGAAGCCCGGCGCCGCTCGGGTAGGGGAACATGTCCATCACGAAGAACTTGGGCTGGTCGCTCAGTTCGTGGGCACCAACGGAGAGCTCACCCGTCGGGTTCGGCGTGTGGAACGTTCCCTCCTGCTCCCAGTAGTTCTGCCAGTTGG
>CAYUOD010000051.1:2122-10692 GCA_964446225.1 uncultured Acidimicrobiales bacterium
GTCGGGTTCGGCGTGTGGAACGTTCCCTCCTGCTCCCAGTAGTTCTGCCAGTTGGCCTCGATCTTGTTGGCCATGGCCGCGTCGTACCTATGCACAGTGGCATGGTCAGCGGCTTCGTGCTGGGGGTCAGGCATCTCTCAAGAATAGATCCCATGCAACTTCGCGCAGGCCGTATTGTGGCTGCGAGTGACACAGCGTGGAATCAGCACCTTTTCTTGGCGTCAAGCGGCGGCCTCCGGCGTTGCGCTGGTGCTGGTCGGATCACTCTGGCTGCCGTGGAATCTGAGCGGCCGGCGTAGCCGCAACGCCTTTGAGTTGCTGGATCTGGCCGAGGAACTGAAGCTGGGTCCGAGTTTGCTGCGGGACACCTGGCACTGGTTGCTGCCACTGGTGCCGCTCATCGCAGTTCTGGCGCTCGTCGCGCTGTGGACGGGGCGGATTCGCTGGTGGCGGATCGTTGGATTGTTGTTGGTGCTGATCGTTGGCATCGGCGTGGTGGCCGTGGTGAGGGCGCCCACGCAGAGTGCGATTGGTGTGGGTGTAGCGGCCCTCAGTTGCGTGGCGCTCCTGGGACTTTTTCTTGGAGATCCTTCCCAATCACGTGACGAAAGCGTACTCTTGGCCAAGTGAGGGCCTGATCACTCTACGTGGTAGAACATCCACGCGGCGTTGTCGGGCAGCGACAAAGCTATCCCTCGACCGAGCAGCGACAAGCGGGCATATCCATGAGTGACGATTTCACCCCACCGACTCCTTCGGAGCCACCTGTGCCCGGAGCTGAATCCACGCTTCAGGCCGAGGTGCCAACCCACGAGCTCACCGCCACCGTCGAGGCCGGTTCCGGCGGCGGCAAGCGGGTGGCACTTATCGTCGGCATCGTGGCAATTCTTGGCGCAGGCATCTTCGCCGCGTTCTCGCTTCTCTCAAACAATGGCAACACTCCCGCTGCGGGAGCTACCGACTTCATGGAGTCGTTCGCGGCCGAGGATCTCCTCGGTGCTACCGAGAATCTACTGCCGGCTGAGCGGCGCTTTCTGGCTGAGCCGATGCTCGGCTGGATAGACGAACTCGAGCGTCTGGGCATACTGGGCGACGTCGACACGAGTGACGTGCAAGGGTTCGACTTCGAGCTTGAGAACATGACCTACGAGACCGAGGAGATCGGTGAAGGCCTGGCGTGGGTAGCGATCACCGGGGACGTGACCAGCAGCGTCACAGCCGAAGATATTCCGCTGGGGAGTCTCTTCGAGCAGTTCATGCCTGCCGAGGCTCTGGCTGAAATTCCGGACGAAGTATCTGACGGCGAAAACTTCGCTGATGACTTTGGTCTGGCTCTCGTCGAAGAGGACGGCACCTGGTATGTGAGCGTGATGCACACGATCGCCGAGGTGGCCCGCCGCGAGGCTGGCAAGGAGTTCCCCGAGACCTCCACAATCAGCGAGCCCCAGGGTGCTGCAACGCCCGAAGAAGCGCTTGAGCAGCTGTTCGTTTCGCTGGTGGCTCTCGATGCACGCTCGGTCATTGACGTCGTAGACCCCGATGAGTCACTTGCCTTTCGTCGCTATTCCGGCCTCTTCTTCGCTGACTGGGAGACGACCTTGGCGGATGCTCGCAGCCAAATGACTGCTGCAGGTGTGTCCATTGGCATAGATGAGATCACCATCGAGACCTCGGGTTCCGGCGACGATCTGATCGCCTTTGTAACCGACGTTCCGGGCTTTCACCTCACCGCCGAACTGCCCGGACTCCCACCGATGGGCATCGAGCGGGTGAACGGTTGTCTGACAGTCAGCCTGGACCCATCACTGCTCGGCGCGTTTGGTCCCGGTGGGGCTGATTCCGGCTTCGATATGTCTCAGTTTGACGGCGAGACCTGCATCGACCTGGCAGCCCAGGTGGACGCTGGCGATCAGGCAGAGATGAAGGACGCGGTTCTGGACCTTGTGGCTGAGCTTCCTGTGCTCGGCACGCTCATGGATGTCTACGGCGACTACGGCGACACGCAGACCGGCTACCGCATCACCGAGTCAGGTGGCGGCTATTTCGTAAGCCCGTTCCTGTCGGCGAATGCGCAGATGCGAGCAGTTACCGCTCCTCTCACCGAGCAGGCGCTGGCGACGTTGATCGAAGAGGTGCAGGCAATTCAGGACGATCCTGAGGCCGCTCTCGCCAACTTCATGGATGCGCTCTCGTCGGTTGATCCGAACGGCCCGCTTGGTCCGCTGCTTGAACAGGCCGCCGGATTCGGACCTTCAGGGGCGCCAGCACCGGTTGATCCTCCCGCCGACGAGGAGCCACCAGCCGAGGTCGAGCCTGAGCCCGAAGAGCCAGCTGACTCCGGGGAAGATACCGGCTTCGAGGTTGACGCCGCGGAGCTCGCCTTCTACGCCGATGTGCCCACGCTTCTTCTGCTCTTTGACTTTGATGCAGCTGAGTCGGCAGCCGAAATCAGGGCGATCTACGGTGAGAATGTGGTTGCCGGAGAGATCGGCAACGAGGACACCTATCAGTTGATCCTCGCTGCCTATGGCGAGGACGGGGTCTACGGACTGGCACCCGAGGAGTTCCTCTCAAGCCTCATTCTGATTCCGCTGGATATCGACACCTTGGTCGAGATCTTCAACCGCCCAGAGTTCCTCGACATCTACACCTTGGCCGAGCTCGGCCTGTAACGACGGCCAGGGCCTAGTCCGACTGCTCTCTGAGAAAGCGCTGGATCTCCGCGGCAAGTTCGTCGCCTGATGGGAGATCCGGCTGCTCTCCGGTCGCAGCACGGTCTGCGATGCCTTCGAGTCGTTTCACGAGTTCTTTGGCCTCGTCGCTGTTGCCCACCAGTTCATCTATCCGCGTTCTGGTCGCTGAAATGTCCTTGTCGAACTGTTCGGTGGAGATGTTCAGTTCGCCAACGCGTGCAAGTGCGGCGAGCAGCGCTGAAGAGCCAGCGGGGTACGGTCCAGCGGCCGCGTAATGCGGGATCTGTGCCCAGAGTCCCGTGGCCGGAATGTCAGCCGATTTGCAGGCCAGTTCGATGGCGGCGGCAGCCCCTGCGGGGATGTCCAGTGAGCCCATGACCCGGCCGACGCGTTTGGCCATTTCTTCGGTTGTCGCCGTTGCCACGACTGTGGTTGGTCGAGTGTGTGGCGCAGGCGCCGGATAGGAGCCCAGCCCTATGACCAGGCGGACGTCGAAGCGTTTTGCGAGCGCCACGACCGATCGTGCGAAGGGACGCCAGCGGTAGTCGGGCTCTGGTCCCACCAGCAACAGGACGTGGTTGCCGTCTTCGTCGATGCCTCGCCCGACACGAATTCGGGGCCAGTTCATGCCGCTGTTGACGCTGTCCACGAGACGCATTGTGGGTCTCCGGGCACGGAGATCGTAGAGGTCGTCGGTTTGGAATTCGGCCAGGGGCGTGAAGGTGATCTGCTTGCGTAGTGCCTGCAGCGCCGTAGCGGTCGATTTGCCGGCATCCACCCATCCGTCGAGTCCAATGACGAGTACAGCGTCGTTGATTTCGGGCTGGCCTTGGACTTGAAACGGATCGGTCATTGGGTCTTTCGTTAGGAGTCGGATCGGTCCGACGGCGCTACTGTTGAATTGCACCTGCACGAGGAGTTTGCCATTGCTAGCGGTAACTGACGCAACATTCGACGTTGAAGTCATGCAAAAATCCAACGAGACCCCGGTCGTCGTCGATTTCTGGGCGCCGTGGTGTGGCCCCTGTAAGACGCTTGGGCCAACACTCGAGAAGGTCATCAAAGAGTCCGCGGGCGAGGTTGTCGGCGTCAAGGTGAACGTGGATGAGAATCCACAGTCCTCTGGCGCGTTCAGCGTGCAGTCCATCCCGGCGGTGTTTGCACTCAAGAACGGTGTGATCGTCGACGGGTTCAATGGCGCGCAGGGTGAAGCTGCGCTGCGGGACTTTGTGCAGCGCCTAATACCAACCGACCAGGAGCGTGCTCTGGATGCATTGCTTGAGCTGGGCGACGAGGAATCTCTGCGTTCACTGCTGGACCAGGACGCCAGTCACGTGGACGGAGCCCTGGCTCTGGCCGAGCTGTTGATTGGCTCGGAACGCAAGGAAGAAGCGCTGACCCTGCTTGAACGAGTGCCCGAGTCGCCGGCTACCCGACGTCTGGCCGCCATGGCCCGCCAGGCGGGCGCCGAGTCTGGCGATACTACTGAGCGCTTGCGCGAACTGCTCGCGACGGTGAAAGTCGACGATGCGGCACGCCTCGAATATCTGGATCTGCTTGAGCTGCTCGGGCCCGACGATCCCGAGACGATGTATTGGCGGAAGCAGCTCACCG
The DNA here is from genome assembly GCA_964446225.1 of uncultured Acidimicrobiales bacterium. Lineage (GTDB taxonomy): Bacteria > Actinomycetota > Acidimicrobiia > Acidimicrobiales > Poriferisodalaceae > CAYUOD01. Next base: position 6,430 of record CAYUOD010000051.1, read on the forward strand.
CTGCGCTGTTCTAGGACCGCTGCGGTGTCTGTGATGTCACCTGGGGTCTGCCTGCGGTGACCTGATGAGGTGTGGACCTGTATCTGCACCGTCTCAAGCAACGTCCGTTCTTCGCCGCGGCGGTAGTTGTCGCGTGCCTTGTGATTCCGCTCGGCGTGACATTTGCCTGGTCGCGCGGCGAGGCGTCGACCGTTGAGCGCATTCCGAGGGCTCAGGAGTTGCCAGCGCCGAATCCACGGGTGATCGCCCATGCCGCGGGGGAGGTGCGAACGCCGGGCGTATATGACCTGCCCGCAATGTCACGCGTTGCTGATCTGCTCGACGCGGCAGGTGGGGTGCTGCCTGGCTCTGACGTCGACCAGTTGAATCTGGCGGCGCTGGTGGCCGACGGTGACCGCGTCTACGTGCCTGCCGAGGGCGAGACTGTGCCGGTGCTCGACGGAGGCGCTCCGAGTGGTCCGGTGAACCTCAACAATGCCTCAGCAGCGCAGTTGGAGACACTCACCGGTGTGGGCCCGAGCACGGCGGCGGCAATTATCTCGTGGCGTGAGGAGAACGGTGCATTCGCCTCGCTGGACGACTTATTGAACGTGCCCGGCATAGGCCCCGCGAAGCTTGAGCAGATCTCTCAGGACGCGGCAGTGCGTTGACGCTCCCGGGTGCACCGCGTCGCGCCCAGCTCAGCGATCTCGAGGTTGTAGCGGTCGCCGCTGGGGTCGTAGTTGGTGCGTTTTTGCCGCTGCAGTTGCCGGTTGTTGTCCTGGGCGTGCTGGTGGTCGGCAGCGCCATGTTTCGTCTGCGGCTGGTGTTGGCGCTCTTGTTGTTGCTGTTGAGTTCGGGTCTTTCATTTCGGGCGCTCGCCGGATTGGTGGTCGATACCGCTGGCGAGGTGTCTGGGGAGGTCGTGTTGACGCGGGATCCGAGGCGCTTCGGGAATGCTCTTTATGTCGATGTGAAGTACGAGTCCAAACGCTACGAGATCGCCGCCCACGGCTGGCCCGCCAACCGGCTCGCCAAGGCAGAGATGGGCGATCGCGTTGACCTGCGGGCAACCATTCAGAACAACCCCCGAGAGGCGCGCTGGCTGCCGCGGCACGTCGTGGGTCGCATGGCTGTGTCGTGGGTCGGCGAGATCCGTCCTGCCACTGGCGTGATCGGCGTCTCGAACAGCATGCGGGAACTGTTGAGTAGGGGCGTCGAGAGTCTGCCTGTGCAGGAGCGTTCGCTCATTCTTGGTTTCGTCATCGGCGACGATCGTGAGCAGCCACGCGAGTTGCGCGACGACTTCAGGGCGAGCGGTCTCACGCACCTGCAGGCGGTGTCCGGTCAGAACGTGGCATTTGTGCTTGCCGTGCTTGCGCCGCTCGTGTCTCGCCTGGATCGCCGCGTCGGCCTGGGGCTTATCGGTGCGGCTCTGCTGCTGTTTGGCACAGTCACCCGCTGGGAACCGTCGGTCATGCGAGCCACAGCGATGGTCGGGTTTGCAACGGTTGCGCGGGTCTCGGGACGAAAGATCTCAGGCATCAGGACGCTTTCGCTGGCGGTCGGACTACTCGTGCTGGTCGATCCGCTGCTCGTGCGGTCCGTTGGGTTTGCCCTTTCCGTCGGGGCATCGGCTGGCATCCTGGTGCTCAGTGCGCCCATCCGGCGGGTCTTGCGGGGTCCGGCCTGGGTGCGCGATGCGCTCGCGATCACCCTGTCCGCCCAGATTGGCGTCTCGCCGTTGTTGATCGCGATATTTGATGGCGTTCCACTGGTTGCGATCCCCGCGAATCTGCTGGCCGCGCCTGCGGCCGGTCCGGTGATGGTCTGGGGTGTGACCGCAGGTTTTGTGGCTGGGGTGGTGGGCGGATTCTGGGCTGAGGTCATCCACTTCCCGAACCGTCTGCTCGTGGACTGGGTGGCGTCCGTCGCGGGCGTCAGCGCGGGCCTCGGTCTGCCCGTGGTGGGTTGGCCCGGAATGGCCATTGGAGCGGTTGTTGCAGCTGCTTATCGCCTGGTCTTGACGGTCTTTCGGAGGTAGATCAGGGCCTGCGCCGCCGCAATCCGGACTGTCGTCCCTGAGTCGCTCTGACCACGAGCCATAGACGTCAGTCCGGTCCGGAGTGAGATGTCACAGCGTTGAGGTAGCGTCTCTGATCGTGCAGCTGCGACTAGGGGACATCTCCTATGACATCACCCATAAGGCGATCGTCATGGGCATACTCAATCGAACGCCAGACTCGTTCTTCGACCGGGGCAGCTACTGGGATTTCGACGCGTTCCTGGCCAAGGCAGAGGTACTTGTCGACCAGGGCGCCGATCTGCTCGACGTCGGCGGGGTCAAGGCTGGTCCAGGTGACGACGTCTCGCTCGATGAGGAACTTGAACGTGTTGTGCCAGCAATCGGGCTGTTGCACGAGCGCTTCGACGTACCGCTGTCAGTAGACACCTGGAACGCAGAGGTCCTGCGCGAGTCACTGGTCGCCGGGGCTGTTGTAGCGAACGACATCAGTGGCTTCGCGGATCCCCTGTATCTCAAGGTCGCAGCTGAGGCCGAGGCTTCGGTTGTTGCCACCCACATCCGGATCGGGCCGCGGATCCCCGACCCAGAGCCGGTCTATGGCGACCTCGTCTCCGACGTCGTGGCGTTCCTGGCTGACCGGGCCGAACAGGCAGAGACAGCTGGCATACCCAAAGACCGCATCATGATCGACGCGGGCCTTGACCTGGGCAAGACCGAACCCCAGTCGATGGTGCTGCTGGCGGCGTCTCAGCGTCTGGCCGATCTGGGGTACCCGGTGTTGTTGAGTGCCTCCAACAAGCGCTTTCTGGGCGAGTTGTTCGGCCTGGAAATATCTGAACGTTCCGATATGAATGGGGCCGCTCACGCGTTCGGAATTGCTCGTGGCTGTCGGATCTTGCGGGCCCACGATGTGCGTGCGGCCAAGCAGACGGCTGCGTTCATGGCTGCAGCGCTCGCGGCCTACTGATGCTGGTCCATCTGCTTTCTGGTGATGATGAAGGGCTGCTGAGTGCGGCTATTCAGAAGCTCGTCGATGACCTCGTGGGAAGCGGCGAACGCGCCGAGATTCTGCATGAGTTCCATGGCGAGGATTACACCATGGGTGACGTCGTTGACGCCTGCAACACGTTGCCGTTCCTCGCGACTCACCGGGTGGTGGTCGCGCGAGGTGTTTCCCGCTTCGACACAGAGAGCCTGAAGGTACTCGCCCATTACCTTGAGGAACCGCTCGACACGACTCGACTGGTCATTGAATGGGGGAGTGGTCGCGTCAAGAAGGTGCTCGCCGACGCGGTGAAGGCGGCGGGCGGCACTCCCCGCTCAACATCTGTGCCGGGCAATGCCCGCGGGCGAACAGACTGGATGGACGCGAAGATCTCGGTATCCGGCCTTGAGCTGGACAGATCAGCCAGAAGTCTCATCGCGGACCATTTCGGGCAGGACCTCGGCCGTCTTGTGGCCCTGCTCGACATGCTGGAGTCGATCTATGGCACGGACGCACGGCTGAGCGCTGGCGACGTCGAGCAGTACCTCGGATCTCAAGGGGCGGTGGCCCCGTGGGATCTTACCGATCCGATCGATAAAGGCGACATCACTGGTGCTCTCGAGGCCCTCTCACGCATGTTGGGCCCGGGCGAGATGCATGCCCTGCAGGTGATGGCCAGCTTGCAGCGTCATTATGAGCAGGCGCTGCGACTCGACGGTCTCGACCTCAGAGACGACAAGGCCGCGGCACAGGTGCTCGGCCTGAAGGGTTCGACGTTCCCGGCCAAGAAAGCAATGACCCGCGCCAGGCGCCTCGGCGGAGGTGGAATCGCCAAAGCCTACGAACTGCTCTGGGCTGCCGACCTTGACCTGCGTGGTGCAGTGGGACTCGAAGACCGCATGATCCTGGAAGTTCTCGTGGCGCGACTCTGCCGCGTCGGAAGCTGAGACGCGACAAAGGCCCAGGCGTGCCCGGGCCTTTGTGAGAGTTCTGATTGCGGCTGAGAAAGCCGGCTACTCGGCCTTTGCAGTGGCCTTGGTGAGACGAGACTTCTTGCGAGCTGCCTTATTGGGGTGAATGACACCCTTCTTGGCTGCCTTGTCGATCGTCGACAGGGCTTCGCGAAGTGCAGCTTCCTGCTCATCGGTTCCGATGGCTGCAGCAGCCTTCTTCTCGATTGTGTGCAGATCTGAGCGGACGGCCTTGTTACGGGCAGAGCGCTTCTCGGTCTGGCGGTTTCGCTTGATTTGGCTTTTAATATTCGCCACGTATG
>CAYUOD010000052.1:0-10675 GCA_964446225.1 uncultured Acidimicrobiales bacterium
TGATGTCGTGGTCCATGGGTGAGGTGACCTTCACCACTTGATTGTCCTGCACGTGAAGCTCAAGATTGCAGCCCACGCCACAGTATGAACAGACCGTTTGGGTAACGGTCTGATCGCTGGGACGCCAGTTCGTGGCCTGCCGCAGATCAAACTCAGTTCCCGGCAGGAGTGCTCCCGTTGGGCAGACCGCAATGCAGTTACCACAGTAGACGCAGGCGGACTCATCCAACCTCACATCAAACTCGGTGGAGATATGTGCATCAATCCCGCGCCCCGCTACCGCGATCGCAAAGGTGTTCTGGGCATCCTCCCCACAGACCTCGACACACTTGTAGCAAAGCACGCAGCGCGAGTAGTCACGCACGAACAGGTCATCGTGGATCTTAGGTGGCTGGGTGACCGTGGCTGCCTGCACATCGTCGAACCGCGTCGGATCTGCCCCGTATTCATCGAGGTAACCCAGGAAGGTCTCATCCGAATTGCTCAGATCGACCGAGGTGGCGAGCAGTTCGAGCACCATGCGCCGACTGTCTCGTACTCGCTGCGACTCGGTGGACACCACCATGCCATCCTCAGCTGGACGAGAACAGGACGGCACCAGCGTCCGCGCGCCCTCCACCTCGACCACGCACAGCCGGCAGGCGTTCACTGGAGTGAGCGTCTCGAGATAGCACAGCGTTGGCGTCTCGATTCCTGCGACTGTGCAAGCGTCCAGCAGAGACGTTCCCTCAGGAACACTCACCGCAGAACCATTGATAGTGACCGCAACTTCACTCATTGGCTGACCTCCAGAAGCCCGAGGTCGATAGCGCTGCCGATGGCTGCTGCTGCGGTCTGGCCGAGTCCGCAGATAGAGGCATCGCCCATCACTTTGGCCAGATCGTCCAGCCGCTGTCTGTCCAGTCGGCCACTCTGCAGCAGTTCGAATTGGCGCTGTGTGCCCACGCGACAGGGCACACACTGTCCGCAAGATTCATGCTTGAAGAACGCCGCCAACCGCACAAGAAGATCGTTCGTGTCGATGCTTTTGTCAATGACGAACACAACACCTGAGCCAAGTGAGAAACCGGCCGCAGACGTATCTTCGAACGTCATAGCCATATCAAGGTGCTCTGGACCTACGAACTTTCCGGCCGCGCCCCCAAGCAGAACCGCCACCATGGACTCACCGCTCATTCCGCCGGCCCCGTCAATAACCTCGCGCAAGGTGACTCCCATCGGGTACTCGTACACACCAGGCCGGCGCACCTGACCCGACAGACAGAACAGGCGCGTCCCCGTGGATGAACCCTGGCCGATCTGGGCGAAAGCTTCGCCGCCGTCCAGCACAATGGCTGGCACGTTCATCAGCGTTTCGACGTTGTTGATCGCGGTCGGGGCATCGAACAGCCCATTTGTCGTTGGGAAGGGAGGTTTATTTCTCGGCTCCCCCCGGAAGCCCTCGATCGAGTTGAACAGCGCAGTCTCCTCACCGCAGATATATGCGCCCGCTCCGCTACGAATCTCGATCTCGAAACTCCAATCGCTGCCAGCAACCATGTCGCCCAAAAAGCCAGCTTCAGCAGACCGCGTCAGTGCGTTCTGAAGTCGTAGCGTCGCGACCGGATACTCGCCGCGGACGTAGATCCAGCCCTTCGAGGCTCCGGTGGCGTACCCGGCGATAATCAGACTCTCAATCAAAGCAAAAGGATCGCCTTCCAGCAGGACTCTGTCCTTGAAGGTGCCCGGTTCGGACTCATCGGCATTTGCGACGAAGTACTTCGTCGCGGCCGTCTCATCAGCAACCGCCTGCCATTTGATTCCGGCGGGGAAGGCTGCCCCACCCCGGCCACGAAGGCCAGCGGCAACGACTTCGTCGATCACAGCCTGCGGTCCCATCTGCAACGCCTTGGCCAGAGCAAGGAATCCGCCCGACGCCCGGTAGGCGTCAATGCTCGTCGGGTCCACTCCGCCTACACGTTTGAGCAGCAGTGCACCTTGTGGTGCCTCGATGACCGGCGTTGCGCTACCTGCGGCCACGCGAATTGTGCGATCGGCCTGGCCAACTTCCTGCACAAGCGCGGCGCTACCAAAGTCGCACTGACCAAGACACGGACTTGGCTTGCGCATCGCAGCGCCGTGCCCGGCCTCTGCAAGCGCCTCATCAAGAGCATCTGAAGCGTTAATACGACAGGTGATGTCCTCACACACACGGACCACCTTGGTGGGTGACTCCTCAGTCTCAAGCAGGTCATAGAACGTGGCGACCCCGTAAGCGTCAGCCGCAGGGACGCCGAGCTCGGAGCACAGGAAGTTGAGCCCGCCCGGGCTCACCCAGCCACGAGCCTGCTGCAACGCCCTCAGCCCAGGCAGGAGCAGATGGCGCCTGCCCTGCTTTCGTGTCAGACCGCTCACTACAAGCCGGTCACTCACCCGGACCGTGGCTGGTTCTCCGACCACCAACCTGACCGCCTCAGCCTCTGCATCGGTGGCTACATCGGGACCAATCTTGAGATCCATCTAGGCCTCCGCCTCAGTCATCTGTGCCGCGCCCAGTTTTTCGACGCGGACGGCTGCCGCTTTGAACTCGGAGGTTCCTGATTTGGGGTCCCAGGCCTCATTCGTAAGGAGGTTGATGTCCACTTCATCAGGGAAATGGAAGGTGGTGAACACGAGGCCCTCCCTCATCTCAGGAACGATTCGAATCTCCATTACAAGCGACCCTCGACGGGTCGTCACCTGGGCTTTGTCCCCGCTCGTAAGCGCAAGCCGGGCAGCGTCCTGAGGGGACATATCCAACGTGTGGCCCGAACGAATTGGCGAGTTGTAGCCGCTCGACTGCACGCCGGTGTTATACGAATCAAGCACCCGACCGGTGGTGAGTCGGAGGGGATAGTCCTCAGTAAGTGCCTCTTTCGGGAACTGATGCACGACCGGCGTAAACGGAGACCGCACCTCTACAGAGTCCTCCCAGAGACGGCCGTGTAAGAAGGGGGAGCCAGGATGTTCAACCGACGGACACGGCCACTGCAGACCCCCTTCGTCCTCGAGACGTTCGTAGCTCATACCCTTGTGGGCAGGCGACACCAACCTGAGCTCGTTCCAGAAGTCTTCTGTTGTGGTCTGCGTCCATTCATGGCCCATACGTTTGGCCATCTCGACGATGACATCCAGATCGTCTCGGGCCTCGCCTGGAGGATCCAACGCCTTGCGCACGCGCTGTACCCGCCGCTCGCTGTTGGTTACCGTGCCCTCCGTTTCGGCCCACGCCGCAGCCGCGGGCAGAACCACATCTGCCAACTCGGCGGTCCTGGTCATGAAAATGTCCTGCACGACAAGAATGTCCAGATCACTCAGCAGTTGCCGGGCCCGGGCCACCTCTGCCTCCGACTCTGCGGGGTTCTCGCCAATGACCCAACAGGCCTTCAGCTCTGAGCGCTCCATCGCCTCAAACATGAGGCTCAGGTGGATACCGGGCTCAGGCGGAACCGGCACACCCCAAGCCTCTTCAAACAAGGCCCGAGAATCGGCACTGGTGACATCGTGGAAGCCAGGCAGTTTATTGGGCAGCGCGCCCATGTCACCACCCCCCTGCACGTTATTCTGTCCTCTCAGGGGTACGAGGCCGGATCCCCAGCGACCAATGTGGCCAGTCAATAATGCGAGGTTACAAAGCGCGAATACATTGTCGGTTGCGTTGTGATGCTCGGTGATCCCAAGCGTCCACATGAGCTGCGCAGTATCGGCACCGGCGTAGCCATGAGCAAGTTCTCGGATCGCGTCAGCCGGCACCTTGGTGATAGCTGACGCGAACTCCAAGGTATACAGCTCTACTGAGGCGGCATATTCCTCGAAACCCGTGGTGGCGTTGTCGATGAACTCCTGATTCTGAAGTCCCGCATGAATGATCTCGCGACCAACCGCGTTAGCGAGCGCGATGTCGGTGCCAACGTCCAGACCCAGCCAGAGGTCAGCCCACTGAGCTGAACTTGTGCGGCGGGGATCAACCGAGAACATCTTGGCGCCGTTACGCACACCCTTCATCAGGTGATGGAAGAAAATCGGATGGGCCTCGCGCGCGTTCGAACCCCACAGCACGATGCAATCAGTCTCTTCGATTTCGCGGTAGGAACTCGTGCCTCCGCCTGCACCAAACACTGTCGCCAGACCGACGACGCTAGGAGCGTGTCAAGTTCGATTACACGAGTCGATGTTGTTGGTGCCGATGACCGTCCGCACAAACTTCTGCGCGGCATAGTTCATCTCGTTCGTGGCGCGGGAACAGCTGAACATCCCGAATGCATTCGGGCCATCCTCGTCGCGCACTCGCGTGAATCCGGCTGCGGCCACTGTCATGGCCTCATCCCAGGACGCCTCCCGGAAGCCTTCACCGTCGCGGATGAGGGGCGTAGTCAGTCTTTGGCGAGCCATGGGAACCTCAATGTTTCCGTGCCTTATGTGACGCAGACGAAGAGCACAAGGCGCTTCCTCCGAGTATCGGTCGACTTCAATCTAGCCGCCATCAACGACACCGTGAAAGACCCAGATTACGGCCGTTTTAGCAGCGGCACCGCGCGTCAAACAGAATGAACCCGGATGTCATCATGCAGATCGCATACCTGCTCTACGAAGGGCTTACTACTCTCGACATCGTTGGTCCCTACGAGGTGCTGTCACGGTTGCCAGGAGCATCAGGAGTCTTCGTGGCCGCCGAGAAGGGACCCGTCACCGCAGACACCGGCATCCTGTCGCTGAACGCGACAGCCACCTTCGCTGAGGTGCGCGAACCCGCCATCGTCGTGGTGCCCGGTGGATCCCGTGGAACTGACAGAGCCATGAAGGACCCGGCACTGTTGAGCTGGCTTCAGGACGTCGCTCCAACGACACAGTGGTTGATCTCGGTCTGCACCGGATCGCTCATCCTTGCCGCGGCCGGGCTACTCGATGGTCAGCCAGCGACCACACACTGGAACGCAATGGAACGGCTCAACGAACTCGGGGCGGTCGCCACGCGCCAACGCGTCATCATCGGTGACGGCATCGCGACTGCAGCAGGAGTCTCATCCGGCATCGACATGGCCCTCACGCTCGCCGCCGTCATTGCAGGCGACGACTACGCCAAGGCGTTGCAACTGGGCATCAAGTATGACCCGGATCCACCCTTCGACGCTGGCTCGCCCGAGAAAGCCGGCGAGGAGATCACCGCCCTTGTGAGAGCGGTGTCGGCCTAGCTCCCCGCAGTCCCTGCAGGGTCGACGAGCGCGAGCTTTGCTCTTCTGATCACGTCCTTGGCAATCGGCTCACTCTCAGCCAGAAAAGCATCGAGATCCCAGGTTGTCGGCTGGCCGTGCTCGAGGATCTTCCCGCCGTCGATGTATACGCCCAGCAGGTGGCTGCGATCGTAGGAACGAACGAGGTCCCATGCGAAATCCCAACTGGGTCTGCATTCGGGACCACTCATGTCCAACAAGAGGAAGTCAGCGCACTTGCCAGTCTCGATGGATCCAGTTGACTCGCCGATACCACCCGCTACGGCGCTACCAACAGAGGCAGCCTCGACCCACAGTCTGCCCCGACCAGCAACCCAGTCATCAATCCGGAATCCGGAGGTAAGACGCTGAGCGGTCTCCGCAGCATCGAGCAGACGGAATCCATCCATCCTTGTTGCATCGGTCCCCAAGCCGAACTGCACACCGCGACTAGCAAACTCCAGCGCCTGGGCAACACCGTTACCCTTCCATGCGCTCGCAACAGGGTTGTAGCTGACTTTGGATCCGGCGTCGGCCAGCAGACCTATTTCAATGGCCGTGGCCAGCGTGGCGTGGGCTACAAGGGTTTGCGGTCCGAGCGCTCCAATGTCATGAAGAAGCTGAATAGGCCGCACACCATAACGGTCCAGCGCCCGCTCCACTTCTGGGGTGTGCTCACTCGCGTGAATCTGGAATACCAACCCGTTCTCGGCTGCCATTGCCGACAAAGAGGAGATGAGCTCAGTTGTTGCTGACTGCGTAGTGCCGCAACTGAGTGAAGTAGTGATCCTGGGGCTACCTGTGTCTGAGGCAACGAGCTGGCTGGCCAGGTCGAGGCACTCTCTGGTGGACAGATGGTTCTTCGCCCCCGGACCCTCGAAGTCTGATTGATCGCTGAACTCGCGTCCCATGACGCAGCGGATACCCACATCAGCCACAGCCTGATAGACGCCAGCAGCTCGGCCCGGATCCAGCTGACCAGCGGCGACGACGGTGGTGAATCCACCTCGCAGCGATTCGATGCAGGTCCATTTCGCTGAGATGTACGCCTCGTCAGGGGTCATCACGTCATAGAGAGGTAGCCAGATGCGCTTCCATATCTGAGCGGGTTGGCCCCCGATGATCGACTTGGCGAATGCCTGCGTGAGATGTTGGTGCGCGTCTATGAATCCAGCCACCAGGGCAACTTCTGGTAGCTCATGGGCGGCAAGCGCGGGGTGGGCAGCCAGAACGTCATACGTGGGCCCCACGTCAGCAAAGACTCCATCCACAACCGCAACCGACCAGCCGTATTCAGGCCCGGATCTTGTCAGGACCAGTTTGGGGGTGACGACGTACGAGTCACTCTGCGGTAACGCCGTCGGCGATGGCTGGCCTGCGCTATTCACTGTCACTCTGAATCTTCTCCTCTGGTCTCACCTGCGACGTCGAGTGCCAAGCCTTCGAGCGCAAGCGTGACCATCTCGTTGAACGTCGTTTCGCGTTCGTCCGAAGGTAGCTCTTCACCTGTTCTAATATGATTACTGACCGTCAAGATAGTCAAGGCCTTCACCCTGTGTTGGGCGCCGAGCGCGTAGAGTCCTGCGGCCTCCATTTCGGCGGCAAGCACCCCCATGAACGTCATTGCCTCAAACATTGTGCGATCAGGCCTGTAGAGCATCTCGCCCGAGTGCACATTGCCGACACGGACGCGGATGCCAGAGACTTCAGCCGCGCGATGAGTTGCGTTCAGTAGCCCGAAGTCTGCAGTAGCCGCAAAATCGTGCCCCTGATAACGCGCACGATTGGCGAGCGAGTCAGTGCACGCACCGAGCGCGAGCACGATGTCTCTGAGGTGAATATCTGGAGCTACCGCGCCACACGATCCCACCCTTACCATTCGTTGCACACCGTATTGTGCGATCAGTTCGGTGATGTAAATGGAGCTTGAGGGTAAGCCCATGCCGGTACCCATGACCGACACGCGGCCTCCCCGATAGAAACCCGTATAGCCAAACATGTTGCGTATAGCAGTGACTTCGACGGCATCGTCGAGGAAGTGCTCGGCGATGTAGCGGGCCCTGAGAGGATCGCCCGGTAGCAAAATCGACTCAGCTATCTCGCCGTGTTCGGCACTGATATGGAGGCTGCCCATGCTTTGCGAGAACTCCTTGAGATGCCCCAGAACCTCACAATCGGTGGGTGAGGGTCCCAGAAGCCTGCTTCATCAACAGATTGTATACGCAAATCGGTTTGTGATACGTTACCGCGATAGCCCAAGGTAACTATTGTGAGCTTGGGCTAAAGACCCAGAATTGGGTCACCAATTACGATTGATGACTACCGGAGGCGCATGGAAATGCAACATTCGACGACGTTCAGAAGACATTCGACGCGACGAAGCAGACTGCTACTTCGCTCAGGCGTGCTGCTGGCAGTCCTGTCGCTCGTCGCCGCGGCATGTGGTGACTCAGACTCATCGACTCCCGACGATGCACCTGCCACCACAGCGGGTGAGGAAGCTCCCGCAACGACTGCCGCGCCAGATTTCCAGGCCGCGATTGTCACCGGCACCGCGGGCCTCGGTGACAAGTCATTCAACGACTCAGCCAACGCAGGGCTGGAACGAGCCAGAGACGAACTGGGCATCGACATAACGGTTATCGAGTCAGCACAAAACTCCGACTTTGAGCCAAACCTCGATCAAGCACCGCGCGAGGGTAATGACATTGCCTTTGCGATCGGCTTCCAGATGATTGATGCAGTCACCGCAGCCGCCACAAACAACCCCGACATGCTCTACGGCATCGTCGATGCTGGCTCAGAGGCACCAAATGTCGCATCGCTGCTGTTCCGCGAAGAGCAGGGCTCATTCCTGGTTGGCGTAGTTGCCGGCCTGATGACTGAATCCGACCAGATCGGGTTCATCGGCGGACTTGAGATTCCGCTGATCAAGAAGTTCGAGTCCGGCTTCCGGGCCGGAGTCATGAGCGTGAATCCAGACGCTGAAGTGCTCGTGAACTATGCAGGCGACTTTGGCGACCCGGCCCGAGGCAAGGAAATCGCGGTGAGTCAGTACGAAGCTGGCGCCGACGTCATCTTCCATGCTGCTGGCGGCACCGGACTCGGATTGTTCCAGGCAGCCATAGAACAGGGCGAAGGAGCCTGGGCCATCGGCGTTGACGCAGATCAGCTCGCGCTGGCCCCGGACAACGTATTGACCTCGATGATGAAGAGAGTCGACGTCGCAGTATTCGAGACCATCAAGGCCGCCGTGAACGGTGAGTTCGCCGGAGGCACCCAGATATTTGGGCTCGCCGAAGAGGGGGTCGGTCTTGCACCGACCACTTCAACGAACACACCAGCAGATGTCATTGCGACCGCTGAGGAGTTCGCCGCGCAAATTATCGCCGGTGACATCGTCGTGCCGACCAACGAAGATGAGCTCACCGCCTTCGTGCCACCGAGCTAGATCCCCACGACTTAACTACGGCGACCCGGGTTTCGACCCGGGTCGCCTACTTACGTATCAGAGGACGACCCATCATGCCGGTTACACCCGTCGTGGAAATGCGACAGATCACCAAATCATTCCCGTTGGTACTCGCGAATGATCATGTCGACCTGGAGGTGTATCCAGGAGAAATCCTGGGTCTCCTGGGTGAAAACGGAGCTGGTAAGTCCGTGCTCATGAGCATCCTCTATGGGCTGCTCCAGCCGACGTCCGGTGAAATCAGAATAAACGGCAAGCCGGTAGAACTCTCCTCAGCACACGATGCGATCGCCCAGGGGATTGGTATGGTGCACCAGCATTTCATGCTGGTACCACCGATGACCGTCGTGGAGAATATCGTTATCGGTGCAGAGCCACATCGCTTCGCAGGCCGCCTGGACATGAACGCCGCCACCCAGCAGGTAGCCGAACTCTCAAAGCATCACGGTCTCGACGTAGATCTCCACGCCAAAGTGGAAGACATTCCAGTCGGAATGGCCCAGCGGGTCGAGATTCTCAAGGCCACATATCGCGAAGCCCAAATTCTGGTGCTCGATGAGCCCACGGCCGTACTCACTCCCCAGGAGGTCGATGGGCTGTACGAGATCATGCGAAATCTCGCTGACAACGGTGTCCCCGTAATCTTCATCACGCACAAGCTGCACGAACTTATTGGCGTCTGTGACCGCATCACAGTTATGCGTCGCGGCAAGGTAGTCGGTTCATTGCCCGCCACGGAAGCCACTCCATCGATCCTCGCTGAGATGATGGTCGGCCGAGAAGTCATACTCGAGATCGACAAAGAGCCGGCGAACCCGGGCGAACCGGTCCTTCAGGTAGAAGAACTGACTGTTCGACACAACGACGCGGAGTTGCACCGACTCGACAACGTCTCACTTGATGTGAAAGCTGGAGAAATCGTCGGTATTGCTGGCATCGCCGGTAACGGCCAAGACGAACTGCTCGAAGTTCTGAGTGGTCTACGCAAGCCCAGTTCAGGCAGAGTCACACTCGACGGAAATGACATCACATCGCTTGACCGGCGTGAACGGATCGCTCTGGGTGTCTCGATGATTCCCCAGGACCGCCAGCGCGACGGCCTGGTCCTGTCGTTCGATATCGCTGACAACGTCGTGCTGGGCGATCACAGGGAGAAACGCTTCTCGACTTGGCTCAGACGCAACTTCGATGAAATCCGTACCTACGCGCGTGGCCTGATGTCCTCCTTTGACGTACGGGCCAAAGACGAGCGAACACTGGCCTCCAATTTGTCCGGCGGTAACCAGCAAAAAGTCGTCGTTGCCCGCGAAATGAGCCGCAATCGCAAACTCCTCATCGCAGCTCAGCCCACACGAGGTGTGGATGTGGGCGCAATCGAGTTCATCCACCGCAACATCGTCGATTTGAGAGACAAGGGGGCTGCAGTGTTGCTGGTTTCGACAGAACTCGATGAAATCATGCAGCTCAGCGACCGCATTCTCGTGATGTTCAGGGGCCAGATTATCGGTGAGGTGTCAGCCCAGGACGCGCATCTGGAAACGATCGGACTTTGGATGGCCGGCCATACGGAGAGCACACCATGAGTGAGGCAACGATCGACGACGTGGACGAGTCGGGGTTTCAGATGCCACAGGGCCTGAAACACATGAGCCAGTCGTTGGCGGCTTTGGTAGTCGCATTCTCGGTCGGTGCAGTGATCATGCTGCTCATCGGAACAAATCCAATTGACGCTTACTCCGCACTCCTTTCTTCGTCAATGGGCAGCAGGTTTGCGCTCGGAGAATCCATCGAAAATGCAACACCCCTCATCTTCACGGGTCTCACTCTCGCCATGGGATTCCAGGCGAGACTGTTCAATCTTGGAGCTGAGGGTCAGCTTCTGTTGGGTGCGCTCGCGGCATCCTGGGTCGGCGTTTCGTTTAGCGGGCCAGCACCTGTGCACGTGGCGCTAGCGCTGCTCGCCGGGGCGATTGCC
>CAYUOD010000053.1:0-8066 GCA_964446225.1 uncultured Acidimicrobiales bacterium
CCATTTGGGCGCCGTTGGCCATCCATTCCTGGCCCTTCGGCATGTCGGCGACTGCGGCAACGGTCCGTTCGCGTATCTCGATGCTGGTGGGGGTGACCAATGTCGCGCGTGGTGAGCTATATCCCATGACAGTGGCCGCGCCTTCGGGGTCGGTGTCGAGCAGGTGGAAAGCACAGGTTTTGAGGGCGAGGAGGACACCCATCCAAAGGCGGATGTCGTAGCTGCGGCTGAGTGCATCACGCGCTGCGGTTCTGGCGTCTCCCAGCTGTTCGACTGCTCTGGCGACGGCAAGCCCATTGGAGGCCCAGACGACTTCGGAGGGAGCGCCGGGTGTTCCCAGGGGAATTGCCTCCTGGTAGTCGTCCACGGCTCGCTCCGCGTCGCGCTGCTCGCTCGCCATGGCTCGATCTGCACGTAATCGGGCGACTCGGGCGAGACAACAAGGGCTACCGATTCGCTCACAGAGCAGACTGAACTGACGATGGTCCTCGTCGGACTCGACACCCCGGCGTGCGAGCTCGATCACTCTCGGAATGTCGGCGCCAAACAGCGCCTAGACAGCGCCCAATGCCAGTGTCGTTGGAGTGCTGGAACCGGCCTTGTCGCCGAGGGCAAGCGTGCGCTCGGTCCATTCCCGATGCTCGTCACGAAGCCCATTTGCGGCGTGAAAGCCTGTTGAGATGATGAGCGAGTCGCAGGCCTCGAGGTCGCCAGTGGTATAGGCCCAATTGTGTGCGGCTCGCAGGTTGTCCCACTCTCGCCCGAACACAGCATTGGCCGTCAGCTGCTCAGGACTGAGCCACTGGAAGCGCGCTGTGTTGGCGATGTCGATGTAGTGAGCGAGGTGCCGGTCGCGCAGGTCGGCGGTTTCAGCGCGGTCGTCGAGGCGTTCCTCTGCGTATTGGCGCAGAGTCTCCAAAAGTCGATATCGCATACTGGTGTCGCTGCGCTCTGCGATCACCATCGACTTATCGACCAACTCGCCAATCAGATCGCAACATCAAGCTCATCGATACCCGACCCGGCACAGACCGTCTCCGCCGCGGCCAGACCAAACGTGCCAGCGAACACCGAGGCCCGGTCGAACAACAACTTCTCGTCGCCCGAAAGCAGCTGATATGACCACGTCACCGCAGCCCGCAACGTCTGATGCCTCTCAAGGCCACCCCGGCCGCCACCGCGCAAGAGTCGGAACCGGTCGTCGAGACGGGACAGGATCTCGCTCGGGCTCAAAGCACGAGAACGAGCAGCCGCCAACTCGATCGCAAGCGGGATGCCATCGACACGGCTACAGATCTCGCTGATCGGCTCGACATCATCCGGTGATGCCGCGAACGAGCTGTCCGCCGCGGCAGCCCGATCACAAAACAGTTCGACGCTTCGCTCGGAGTCGAGCGAAGGAATCCGGATGACCCGTTCACCATCAACCCCGAGCGGCTCACGGCTCGTAGCCAACACAGTGACACCCGGACACGTCGAACTCAGGCCTGACACGAGCTCCATCACTGGTTCGAGCACATGTTCACAGTTATCGACGATCAACAACATGCGCCGCCCGACACACCAATCGACCACCGACTCAAGCATCGTTGACCCAGGCTGAGGCTGAGCCGACAAAACCGATTCAACCGCGGCGACCGCCGCACCCGGATCAGCAACAGAGCCAAGCTCAACGAACCACACTCCATCCACAAACTCGTCGACCACCAGCCACCCGATCTCAACCGCGGCACGCGTCTTACCCACACCACCCGAACCAGTCAGCGTCACCGGCCCCACCCGCGCCAACCCCGCGACACGTTGCAGAAGATCGCTGAGATCCCCCACGAACTCGGTCTGGGGCCGAGGAAGATTCCCCGCGGTCACCTGAGTCGACACCAACGGACGATCAAGCCACTCAAGGCCTGCCGCGCTCACCCCGAAAACATGGACCGGCTCAACAACACCCCTCAGCGCCACAAATCCAAGGTCCACCAACCCAACCCCAGCGGTTCCACCCAGCAACTGAGCAGTCAGCTCCGACACCACCAACTGGCCGCCATGCGCCGAGCCCATCAACCGCGCAGCACGATTCACCGGCGGCCCGAAATAGTCGCCACCTCGTTCTTGAACCTCTCCGGTGTGAATGCCCATACGAACACCCAACTCAAGCCCCTCAGCCCAGACCTCCGAACCCAGCGACCGCTGCGCATCAACCCCAGCCGACACCGCCTCGGCCGCCGTCGACGCTGGCGCTGACGCACCGGCCCGAGTCATTTCAGACAGGCGCCGCCGTGCGGTGCTAGTCAGCGAGTTCGCTCAGCCATCTGTCGGCGCCGCCACTGTGCGCCGAGCGATGCATCAGCGCCAGCGTCGACGGCTGGAGTGACGCCAAGCCGTCCAGGACTGATGAGGCGTGCGGGGCACCGCTGCCGTAGCCGAACTGCTTCTCAGCCTCAATAGTCGCTTCCATCGGAGAGTCGGTGCTGGTTGCGGGTAGCTCGCCGCCCTGAGCAAACAGATTTCCCCACAACAGCGTCGAAGTCGTCTCCTCGAAGAACACTCCGGCGTCCCAACCGTGGGGAACGTGCGGCGTGGCGACGTAACGCAGCCGCCTGCCGCCGATATCGAGGACCTGTTAGTCCGCGAGTGGCGCCGGCGGACGGTCAGCCAGGTCATTGACCGAGACCATGCAGCCCAACCCGCCGAACACAATCTGGGCGTTCGGGGCAGCCTCACTCGCCGCCGATCTCGTCAATGGTCGTTGTCATGAGATCTCCAGTCAGGAGTCTTAGAAGGGGACCATGGTCGCTAGTAGGCCGTTCGCATCGCTGCGGCCTGCGAGCGTGCGAGCGTGCGGCCGAACTCGACCGCATCGAGCGTGATGTGTTCGGCCTCGGGCGAGCCGGGCTCATGGGTTACCGTACGACAACGAAGTACTACAGCAGAACGGTAGGACGTGGTCGAGCAAGCCAGTGCAGAAGAACGCCTTTCGGACCCCGAACGCCTCGTAACGTTCACCGACGGCGTCTTCGCCATTATCGTCACGATACTTGTCCTTGAAATCGGTGTCCCCGCTGACCTCCCTGAAGAGGCTCTCGGCGAGGCGCTCAGAGATCTCGGCCCAACACTGTTGGCCTGGGTAATCAGCTTCCTCATCACCGGGATGTACTGGGTCTGGCACCGCGACCTGTTCAGCCAGGTACGTGCCGTGAATCGAGACGTGATCTGGCTGAACCTTCTGTTCCTGTTACCGTGCGCGCTCATTCCATTCGCCGCGGCAATGCTGGGTGAGTATTCGACTGAGCCGATTGCTCTGCGCGTTTACGGCACAGTACTGATAGTTGCCAGCCTGATGCGGACTGCTCTGTACTCGTACCTCATGAAGCATCCGAGTCTGCTGTGGAAGTCGCCAAGTGCCCAGGGCAGACGTGTCGGTACCTTCCTCGCGCTCGTACCAATCATCGTCTACGTCGTAGCGATGCTCATCGCAGAACTGGCCCCGCCCGCAAGCCTCTTGTTGTACCTCGGGTTACCACTGCTCTACTTCGGCCTCATCTCCGTGATGCGAATGCATCCGAGCACCCGCGACGAGGCCGCTGACTTCTCCTGAGCGTGAGATGTAGTGCGCATGCGCGCTCGATCGCTGCGCACAGGGACTACGAGACCAAGCTGAACGCGTGGCGGAGGTCATCTGCGATTGTGTCGTACAGATCGTTGGGCCGGGCGTACATTGGCCAGTGCCCACTAGCGTCGATCGCCGTCGTCCGGACGCCCTGAGCCGCGAGCTGCGCTGCGGCTTCGGGGGGATCGTCCGCTCCGTAGACATAGGAGCGCCAGCAGTCGAGTGCCAAGAAGTGCCGCAACAACGAGCCATCGGCCGAATGTTCAACAAGCGCCTTTGTGTAGTCGACCCATTCGCGGTGGTCTGTCACGTTCGCCCGGTATCGGTCGAGATACTCCTCGGTGCCTCCGGTGGGGTTGGCGACAAGGTGCGCGTCGATCATGTCGAAAAGTTCGTCGCGCTCCCAAGCGGGCCGGGCTGCCGTGGGGCGACTCAGGGCCCCACAGTCTGAGTCGATGAGGTTGCCTTCGATGTCGATGAATCCGCGACAGCGGCGGCCGAGCCGAGCCGCAAGAAGTAGGCCGATGGCGCCCCCGACGCTGTGACCAACGATTGCCAACTCACCCTCGACCTGCCCGTCCACGAATTCCTCGAGCAGATCGACACAGGCCCGTACAGAGTCCCCTTCCTGCTTGGCTAGCCACCGGGATGACCGGTGCCCTGGCAGGTCGAGGGCAACGAACCGATAGGACTTCAGTTCCGGGTGACTGACAGCGGCTGCGATGTCGTGGCTGCTCGAACCCAGGCCGTGGATGAACAAGATGGTGGGCCCGGGGCCTCTGTGGCGTATCCCGCTGAGCCGGGCCTTGTCCGATTCGAACTCAAAGGGTGTCCATTGTGCAACATCGGCTGGCTCGCCGATCGACACCGAATCATCGTGTATTCCATCCATTGAGCGATGTTACACTGAAAATCTTAGGAATTCTGTGCCGTATCGTCTCATGAGCTCTAGACTGGGTTCATGCTCGACGCAACCGATCGTCAGATCCTTCAGCTCATGATCGAGGACGTGACCTCATCACGCGCCGAGATTGGCCGGAAACTGAGCCTCGCTCCATCGGCGGTGTCAGCTCGAGTAAAGGCATTGACCGAACGGGGAGTACTTCTGCCCACCAGTGCCTCGCTTGATCTCGAGTCCGTCGGCCTTTCGATCATTGCATTCGTGTTCGTCGACGAGGCGAAGCCCACCACTCCCGGCACAACGATCGACGCACTCAATGCACTTGGCGTGGCGACCGAGCTTCATCGTCTCACCGGCGACGACTGCTTCCTGTTGAAGATCATATGTACAGACGTTGCAGATCTTCGTGACCGACTCGATCTCATCGGGGCACTCGAGTCAGTGTCTGGCGTCCGAACCCAGATCGTTCTTGAGTCACGCCGCGGCTCCACGATTGAGCTTCCTCCGGCCGACGCCCGCGCCGAGATATGAGCAACGAGGAATCCACGGCAATGGAGAGTTCCACACGGATAGGCCAGCGCCTTGCTCTGCTGGACACCGCAGCTCTGTCCGACGCACTCGATCGCCTGGCCATCGAGGGGCAGGCGATCGGTATCTCTGCCACCGCTGGTCCGGCCGAACTCGTCGGCCGCGCGTTCACCGTTCGAATGCTGCCTGCAGGAACACACGCCGGATCAGTCGGCGACTACATCGACGATGTTGCACCTGGATCCATTGTCGTCATCGACAACCAGGGTCGCCTCGACCAGACCGTGTGGGGCGACATTCTGACGTCAATGGCGTCACAAATCGCCATTGCCGGCACCGTGATCGACGGAGTCTGCCGCGACACACGGCGCGCAGCCGAACTTGAATACCCGATCTACGCCAGAGGCAACACCATGCGAACAGGCAAAGACCGTGTATCTGCCGAGGCCTACAACGAGCCGGTACAGATCGCGGGCGTTCGAGTCGAGTCGGGTGACTGGCTACGAGGTGATGCCGACGGCGTTGTCGTGCTGCCAGCCCAACATATAGCTGAGGTACTTACGGCAGCTGAAGAGATCGCCATAGCCGAACACCACATCCGGGCCCGCATTGCCAGCGGTTCCTCTCTGAAGCAGGCACGAGGCGTCGTGGGCTACCACCAACTCCAGACCAGGCCGCCCCAGTGAGCGGCGGCTTCGCCTCTGCCCTGCTTAACAGTGCACGTCGCCTCGGCTCGGCCACCCTGCATGAAGCCGCCGGCAAGACAGGAGCGCTTCCCGCGAGTATCAGGCCAGTCGATGTGTCATGGCGCCTCGCCGGTCCTGCGTGCACGGTACGGAACCCGACGGGCGACAACCTTGCCCTACACCGGGCGATCGTGACAGCACGCCCCGGCGATGTTCTCGTCATAGCCACAGGCGACGAACAGCCAGATTGGGGCTACTGGGGCGAAGTCATGAGCACCGCTGCGCGAGTTGCGGGGCTCGAGGGCATCGTCCTGCAAGGCGGATCGCGCGATCACGCAATCCTCCCCGAAGTCGGATTCCCAGTGTTCTCACTGGGGGCATGCATCCAAGGCACCGGGAAGCAGCCGGTACCGCACAGCCGTGAGACTTACGCCGACGTCGAGATCGGCAGTGCCTCCATCCGTCCCGGCGACCTGATCGTCGGCGACGTCGACGGTGTCGTCGCCATCCCTGCTGCGTACGCGCGCCAGACTGTCGAGTCCGGGCTCGAACGTCACGCAGCCGAAGCGGACATGTTGCGACAACTCCGGGCTGGCCAGACGACCCTCGAACTTCTCGGCCTGAACTGACTACGTAGCCTCGCCATGACCCTCGCTATGCCAGAACTCGTAGCCAAGCTGCGAACTTTCGACACCTCAACCATCTCTGATGCTTGTGATCGCTCCGGCCACGGCTGCCACATCGTCACGGGCGTCACTCCACTCACCACCAGGGGCACCATTGCAGGTGCAGCCATTACTGTTCAGCTCGCACCCGCCGGGGCGTTGTCCGACACCACAGAACCTGGCCACAGCGCCCGACACCTAGGCACAGCTGCCGTGGAGTGCGCCACCAGCGACCATGTCATTGTCATCGACCACCAAGCTCGCAGTGACAGCGCAGGATGGGGTGGAAACTTGTCTCGCGGCGCTCAACGCCGCGGCTGTGCCGGCACCATCATCGACGGGGCAGCCCGCGACATCGACGAAGCTGCCGCGATCGGCTACCCGGTCTTCGCCCGCAGCGCAACGCCACGCACCGCCCGCGGACGTACCGTCGAAGTCGCATGCCAGACACCCATCCAGCTCGCAGGAGCTCCACTCAATCCAGGTGACTACGTCATCGCGGACTCAACGGGCATCGTCATTATCCCAAAGGGGGCAATCGTCGAGGTTCTCGAAGCCGCCACGACGATTGCCGCGCACGATGCACAAATTGTCCACCACATTGAGCACGGTACGCCTATTACCGAAGCAATGGGCCAAGACTACGAACAGCTTCTGGGGATCTCAGCCATCGGTTCTGCTCCGCAAGGAGAAAAGTGACGAGAAGCTCCAGATTAGAGAAGGCCTTGTCAGTTGATTTGCAGTGATCAGGCGTTGGCGTGTTGGTGCATCCATGAGCTGATTGCTTGTCCAATGGCATCAGGAGAATCCTCTTGGAGGTAATGCTTGCCCTTGCCGATGAACACATCGTCCAGCCCCTGCACGCGGTCTTTGATTTCGGCGGCGTTAGCAGCGTCGAAGATGATGCCTGGTTGAGCGTAGATGAACAGTTTGGGTATCTCGACGGTCCGGAACCACTCATAGTTGGCTGAAATCTCGGCGTGCATGTCTGCCGGGTCACCCGAGATGGGGATCTCACGGGGCCACATGGCTACCGGCTTGCGGCTCTCGGGCGTCGGGTAGGGCTCGTGGTACGCGGCTCTCTCTTGCTCGGAAAGTTTGCGAACCACCATCTGAGGCATGAGTCGCTTCAGAAAGAAGTTCTTCTGGAGGTTCATGCGGTCACCCTTCTTTTGGTCCCGCATCCGTTTGAAAACGAGCTTGTTCAGGATGCCGATCTCGTCCCAGACCATCGGTTTCACGACTGCTTCCATGAACGCGATGGCGCGAACGTTGTCTGGGTGGCGGCGCGCATACGACAACCCAACACCGCCTCCCCAGTCATGGAGCACCAGCGTCACATCCTCAAGGCCAAGTGCAGCAACAAAGCCCTCGATATAGCGCAGATGATCGAAGAACCGGTACTCAATGTCGGGTTTGTCTGACTTGCCCATTCCGATCAGGTCGACGGCAACTGTGCGGCCCTGTGCCTCCAGGTGTGGCATCACGTTGCGCCATAGATACGACGAGGTCGGATTCCCATGCAGGAACAGTATTGGAGCCCCAGCACCCGACTCGACGTAGTGCATTCGTGAGCCGAGTACGTCGACGAACCTTGACTCATAGGGAAACTCTGGTGACGGACCCATCGGACTGCCTGACTACGTGAACGGACGAATTGCTTATCTGCACTAGCGGGTGCA
>CAYUOD010000053.1:8166-10665 GCA_964446225.1 uncultured Acidimicrobiales bacterium
CGGAGTGCTTCGCTCCCCCGAGACGCTCTGTGTACAGAACGACATAGGGCGCCACCGCCGCATGGAGGATCTCGGTGATCGCCATGCCGCGTTGCCAGCCCGACGCACGGTACAGCGCACGATGAAATGCCCAATTCGCCTCGGTCGGCGAGAAGGACTCGCTCGACAGTGCCAATTCGGCTTCGGCGAGATCAACTATCGACAGGTTCGGCAGCGCCCGATCAAGCAACAGCGGCTCGAGCGAGCGACGCAGCGCGTAGTTCTCCTCGGCTTCGCTCGCCGATAACGACGGGACGACAACGCCTCGATTGGCCTCGAAACGGAGCAAACCCATGGCCGCCATCCGCTGAAGGGCTTCCCGCACAGGAATCTTGCTCACCCCAAGGCGCTCGGCCAAGTCATCCTGACGAAGCCACGTTCCCGGAACAAGTTCGCCACGAAGCATTCCGGACATCACAGACTCCTGGACCACATCCACAGTTGACATGGGCACGATCGTATACGATTATGCCCAGTAGGCAACACCATGACTGGAGCTCGCATGAGCCTTGACGACTTCCGCCGCGAAACGCTGCTCTTTGGCCCGTCCCCTATCCACCCACTGCCACGACTCAGCGAGGCGCTGGGCGGTGAAGTCGAGATCTGGGCAAAACGAGAAGACTGCAACTCCGGCATCGCCTTCGGAGGCAACAAGGTCCGCAAACTGGAGTACCTCGTCGCCGAAGCAATCGACACCGGCTGCGACACCCTCGTCTCCATCGGCGGTATCCAGTCCAATCACACCCGCCAAGTCACCGGCGTTGCATGTCACCTCGGCCTCAAGGCCGTAACTGTTCAAGAGGGGTGGGTCGACTACAACGACATGAACTACGACAAAGTCGGCAACATCCAACTCACCCGGATCATGGGCGGCGACGTGCGCGTCGACCCCGCCGGATTCGATATCGGCGTCCGCGACAGCTGGAAACGAGCACTCGATTCAGTAGTCGAAGCTGGCGGCAAGCCCTACCCGATCCCAGCCGGCGCCTCAGATCACCCGCTCGGGGGGCTCGGATTCGCCAACTGGGCAATCGAGACAGAAGCACAAGAGACCGAACTCGACATAGTCTTCGACTCGATCATCGTCTGCACGGTGACCGGCTCCAGCCACGCCGGCATGATCGCGGGATTCGCCCTTTCAGATCTTCCCGGACGTCGGGTCATCGGCATCGACGCCTCCGGCACCCTCGACCAGACCGTCGAACAAGTCAGAAGGATCGCAACCAACACCGCGGAGAAGGTCGGCCTCGATCGCCCCTTGCGAGACGACGAGATCACCGTCGTCCCAGGCTACGAGGGCCCCGCCTACGGCATCCCCGACGCCGGAACCGTCGAAGCAATCCACCTTGCCGCCCGCACCGAAGGCATGCTCACCGACCCCGTCTACGAAGGCAAGTCCATGGCCGGCCTTATCGACATGGTCCGCACTGGCGAGATTCCGGCGGGCTCAAAGGTGCTCTACTGTCACCTCGGCGGACAACCTGCCCTCCCCGCCTATGCGGGCTTCCCCGGCCTCGGCTCCCCCGAACGCGAACTCTCGCACTAACAGAACCCGCAACGAACGGGCGTCCCGCCGAGAAATGGCAGGCGCGAAACTTCACACCCGAGATCATCGCCACCCTAAAAGTCTTCCGCGGAAGACTCTTAGGGTCTCACGGAGTCTGTCGGCCGTTCAGTCGGCGAGGCAGGTAGGCGACGATCTGGTGGCGATCCATTTGGGCACCGACCGAAGGCTGGAATCGGTAGATCTTCGCCCACACATCCTCGATGCGGTCGAGCGACGCGATCGCTTCATTGGCCCGAACCTCGCCTTGAACCAGGACGGCCTAGGGGGTAGCGAAGCTTCGTTACGCCAGACTCAGGAAACAGCGAGGAGACACGAGGATTGCGCCGGGTGTTCAGCGCCTTCTGGATGCTGGGAAATGCTGCCGTGGCTCAAATTGTGGGTCAGGTGCAGATCGTGTCTCTTCGAGACCCGACCTCGTATCCTTATCGGGCCTCACACATCGAATGATGCGTCGGCGTCCTCGATCGGCAACAGGGCCTCGGCCGTGTCGTCTCCCAAGTCGTCGAGTCCAGCCGTGGTGAGCTCATGCGGAGGCTGCTCTGGTTCCAGACCGTCTATCTCACCCTCAATGCCAGATGTGACGGGCACTTCGTCGTAGTCATCGGTCATTTCGTCCATGAGCGCTGGCATCTGGTCGGCGACCCCATCGCCTGTTTCTTGCGCCACTGGTTCAGAGCTCCCACCTCGACCGAACCGCTCAGGCTCCTTCTCAGCCCCAAAAGAGTCGTCGGTCGTGAACTTGTCAGCCGAAGCAACAATCCCATTCGTCTCAGCAATCCCAAGCCCAGCCTCTGCATCCAGCTCGATCACCTCCGACTCGGGCGCCCCAGTGCGGCGGCCGAAGAGCGCGTCAGCCTCATCGAATGCGCTCGTAGCCTGTTCGTTCGAATCGG
>CAYUOD010000054.1:0-1840 GCA_964446225.1 uncultured Acidimicrobiales bacterium
TCCCGGGTCGTCCTCGTGGAACTGTTCCTCGATTTGACTGAGAATGCGCTGTTCGTCCTCAGAAAGCGGCACCGTCGTTACCCTCCCGTGGCCAATGACTTGATGTCCACATCTTGTATTCTCTCACAGCAAGTTCCTCGCAACAACGCGGATGACAACCAATAAGCATGATTTTCTGTTTGCACCAACGAGTTTTGTTGGCTTGCGTGGGCCCTGCAAGCAAAGTTTACTGGCTTGGCCCCCATTGCTGCGCACCCTTGCGCTTGATCGAGACGCCGTCGACGGTGAGCGCTGAACCGGGCGCAATTGCCTCACTCCCAAAGCGCTCCCGAATCGCATCCACAGCAGAAGTCGCCTCCTGCCATGACGCGCCACTGAGGTCATCGAGGCTGAGCTGTCGATGATGCTCAGCACTCAAACCAGTCACACTGACTCCCAGAAGGCGGATTCCGGTGCTGACCTCTTCACGAGCCAGCAGCATCTGTGCGGCCGCAAGAATCTCGTGCGTGAGGTCTGTGGGCTGGGCCAGAGTTACTGACCTGGTCAGTGTGGTGAAGTCGCCGTAGCGGAGTTTGATCTGCACAGTCTTGGCGGCACTGCCGTGCTTCCGAAGCCGTGAGCCAACTGCGTCGGTCATGCGCACCAGTTGCGAGTCAAGTTCAGGGCGATCGTAGATATCGGCCGAGAAGGTCTCCTCGTGACCAATGGACTTCATCTTTGAAGTGGACTCGACGTTCCGAGCGTCTCTTCCGTTCGACAACTCGTGGAGATGGTGCCCGAGGGAATCACCCAGCGACGCCACGAGCGCGTCGACGGGCACAGCTGCGAGTTCTCCCACCGTCGATATCCCAAGAGCGGTAAGTCGCTTGAGCGTCGCTGGACCGACCCCCCAAACGGCTTTCACAGGATGCGGATGAAGGAACGCGAGCACGTCGTGGTCCTGCACGACGACCACTCCCCTGCCAGGAAGTGGGCCGCTGGTTGAGGCAATCGGCTTAGCTGCTTCGCTCGCGAGCTTGGCGATGAATTTCGTCGGCGCAACCCCCACCGAACAACCCAGATCAAGCTCGCAGCGCACCTCACGCCTGATCCTGTGCGCGATAGTGGGGCCGTTGCCGTGCAGCTTGGCGCTGCCGGTCACATCCAGGAAGGCCTCATCGAGTGCAATCGGCTCAATGATCGGCGTATAGCGGGCAAAGATCTCGTGCAGGCCCTTGCTCGCTTCGGCATAGAGCGCATGATCGCCGTTCAGAAATACGGCCTGCGGGCAGCGGCGCCGAGCCACGACACTCGACATTGCCGAGTAGACACCGTAGGCCCGAGCTTCATATGACGCGGCTGCCACCACGCCCCTCTCACCGGATCCTCCAACGACGACCGGCTTGCCTTTGAGCTCTGGGCGCCTGCGTAGCTCAACCGACACGTAGAAGGCGTCGAGGTCTGCATGCAATATGGTCTGGCGCGGCTCTCCCATCTCAGTACCCATTGTGCACCAGGGGTGTACGCAGACTTTGCGCTCACCCGGGGCTGAGTAACATGAAGGTGTGAAAGAGGAACTCTCCGAGCCACCCGGGCCCTCCATGGCCCCCACTCTGCTCCCTTCGGCCATGGCTCGTGGGCTTGCCTTTGCCGCAATCGTGGTCGCTGGCATCTGCGGTGGGCTCATTGGCTACGCGATCGCCGACATCCGCTGTTCAGGAGACTGTGACAGCGCCAGAATCATCAGTTCGGTCACCGGCGCGATACTCACCGCTGGCGGTGTCGCAATCGTGGCGGTGCTCGTCCTGAGAGCGATGAGCGAATGGGACACGACCGCACCCCTCGAACAGCGCATCGACTC
>CAYUOD010000054.1:1940-10571 GCA_964446225.1 uncultured Acidimicrobiales bacterium
ACTGACGCGTCCACCCATTCACGATCCTCGCCCAGCTGAGACTGCTGCTGGAGCAGTGCGCCGATCTTCTTGTCGAGTACGGCCGCTACATCAATGTGAGCGTCCGGCTCCAGACTGCCCGACAGATAGACCTCGCTCACCCGGTGGGGATCGCCCTCATGCGGGTAGTAGCGGGGGGAGGCCGCCCCTGGCGACACTGCCTCAAGAACGGCCCAACCCAGCTCTCGATGATCAGGATGGTTCACGTAGCTGTCCCCGAAGAACACCGCAGTTGGATCGTGGGACAGCACAACGTCAGGCTGAAAGGCGCGGATGCGCCGCACCAACTCAGACCTCAGACCAGGAATGTTGCGTAACTCGCCATCGGGGAAGGTCAGAAACTCCAAACCCGATATGCCAAGCAGTCCGACCGCTGCCTCAAGTTCCTGCGTACGGCCCGCAATGACGTCATCGTCTGCGGTAAGCGGGTCATCGCCACCCTTTTCTCCCCGCGTACACACCAACAGGTGAACCTCAGCCCCCTCGGCCGACCAGTAGGCCATGGCTCCGCCAGCACCGAGGATCGGACAATCGGGATGTGCATAGATGCCCAGTACTCGCTTCGTCATAGGGGTGAACGTAGCTGACCCGACACCACCGTGCGAACGGGATTACCACGAGGCTCAACTCGATTCTTCTAGGCTCACCGCATGTCGACACCAAGCCCCGAGCTGCTCAAAGACCTGCTGGATCTGGCCATCCGGCTCGCGGACGAAGCCGCCCATGTCATTCGCGAGGGCAGCAACCGCGAGCTGAAAGTCACCACGAAATCCTCACCCACAGATCTCGTGAGCGAGGTCGATGCGGCCTCCGAAAAGCTCATCGTGGACGGGATTCTGGCAGCCAGACCCAACGACGGCATACTCGGCGAGGAGGGCAGCGATGTTGGGGGAGCCAACGAGGTCCGGTGGATCATCGATCCAATCGACGGCACGATCAACTACCTCTACGGGTTTCCGTCGTACAGCGTGTCGATTGCAGTGCAGGTTGCTGGGGAGACCGTCGTCGGTGTTGTACATGACCCCCTGCGAGACGAGGTGTTCAGCGCCACCAGGGGAAACGGCGCCTACTGCAACGGAACACAACTCCACGTGCGCGGACCAGCCAAGCTCAGTCAGGCACTCATATCCACGGGCTTCAGCTACAGGTCCGAGCAGCGAAAGCTTCAGGCTGAGGTCCTCCTCGGACTTATCACCGAGGTCCGCGACATCCGCCGGGCAGGCTCTGCTGCGCTCGACCTCTGCTGGGTGGCAAAGGGGATTGTGGACGGATTCTACGAACGAGGACTGAACCCCTGGGACCTGGCCGCTGGCGCGCTCATTGTTGAAGAATCAGGCGGTAGAACGGGCGGCCTTGGCAATGCGCCGGCGTCCCCGACGCTCACGATCGCGGCGAGTCCGTCGGTGTTTGAGCCGCTCAAGCAACTCCTCACGCGGTTGGCCGCAGCCCAGACTGAGTAGCCCGGTCGAGGAATTATTTAGCAATGAACGCACAAACGTCTCCAGATGAGCGAGAATCGCGGTGTGGGAACACGAATTCTGACAGTTGAGGACGACGAGCGAATCAGGAGCGCAGTCAAGCTCGCGCTCGAAGACGAAGGCTGGCTCGTCGACGAAGCCGGCAGCGGCGAAGAAGCCCTTGAGCTGTTCGGACGAGAAGCCGCCAACGTAGTGCTCATCGACATCATGCTGCCAGGCATCGACGGATTCGAACTGTGCCGTCAGATCAGACGCACAAGCGACGTACCGATCGTCATGGTGACAGCTCGCGTAGACACCCATGACGTCGTGGCCGGTCTCGAAGCCGGGGCAGACGACTACCTCACAAAACCGTTTGCGCCCAAAGAACTCTCCGCGCGGATACGCGCGCTTCTGCGCCGGGTACGTTCACCCGAAGTTGGACCATCCACCATTCGTATTGGTGATCTTGAGATCTCTCCCGACGAGGGCGCCGTGCGCCGAAACGGTGAAGAGATCCATCTCACAAAGACCGAGTTCCGACTGCTTTGTGAACTGGCCTCGTCGCCAGGCAAGGTGTTCAGTCGCGAGAGTCTGCTGGAAAGAGTATGGGGCTACGGCTACTTCGGTGATGGGCGACTCGTGGATGTACACGTGCGGCGCCTGCGCACCAAGGTCGAACTTGATGCCGGGCACCCTCGCCATGTTGTGACTGTGCGAGGCATGGGCTACAAGCTGCAGCCGTGACCGATCTGTCGGAGGTCGTCGTCGCTGACGACAGCCCCAACGAAGAGCGGACCAAGTTGCGCACGCGGCTCCGTCTGCGAGCCCGCATCATCGTCAGCTTCACCGTTGGATCGATGGTTATGGCTTTCATGCTCGCCGCGACCACATACGGTGTCACCCGCCAGAGCACCCTCAACCAGCGCGAAGACACCGCGACCCAGCAGGCCATTACGAACGCACAGTTCACCCAGCAGATACTGATCGGCCAGGACGTTGAGGACGAGCAAATCACCGAACGGCTCGAGAACCTCGCATCCACCGCCGACTCAGCGCCACTGGTATTGGACGAGGAAGGTAGCTGGAGAACGGGCGGCAACGCGGACCCGGCCGACGTCCCCGAGGCCCTCATCGCCAGCGTCAGGACCAGTGGTCGGCCATTTCGAATGCGCCAGGATTCTGCTGGGCGCTCGCTGCTGGTCATAGGCATACCAATGCCGCTTGCCAATCAGTTCTACTTCGAGGTCGTGCCCCTCGAAGACCTCGAGTCCGCCCTGCAAACGCTGTGGCTGACGTTGCTGGCGGCAGGCATCCTGACCTCCGTCGCAGGCGCCGGGTTTGGCGTGTGGGTGAGCACACGAGTTCTCCGCCCGATAACCGAAGTCTCCGTTGCGGCACAGGCGATCGCTGGCGGTCGCCTCGATACGCGCCTCGACCCCCGCAACGACCCGGACCTTGATGTCATCGTGGCTTCGTTCAACGACATGGCAGAGGCATTGCAGGACAGGATCGACAGAGAAGCCAGGTTCGCCTCAGATGTCTCCCACGAACTCCGCAGTCCGCTCATGACGCTGCGTGCGTCTATTGACGTCATGCGTGGGCGGCGCGATCAGCTCCCTGCACGGTCGCAGGCAGCCCTTGACCTTCTCATCCACGATGTAGACCGTTTCGAGAATCTCATTGAGGATCTCTTGGAAATATCCCGCCTCGACGCCGGCGCGGCCGATATGTGGCTCGAACCGACGGTCCTCGCCGATCTCGTCAGGAACAGCATCGAGTATCACTCCTACGACGTTGAGGTGATCGTCGATGACGACGCTCAGGATCTCATCGTCGAGGCGGACAAACGGCGCATGTCGCAGGTCCTCGCCAACCTCCTTGCCAACGCTGAGAATCACGCAGACGGCGTGTCGGCCATCCGTATAGAGAATGCTGGCGCCACTCACGTCCGCATTCTTGTTGAGGACACAGGTGACGGCATTCCCGACGCCGACAAAGACCTCGTGTTTGAGCGGTTCGCCAGAGGATCGACTGCGGGAAAGCGAGGCGCAGGACGCGGTACCGGCCTCGGACTCGCGCTCGTTGCCGAGCATGTGCACCTGCACCACGGGTCGGTATGGGTTGAGGACCGGTCCGACGGAGTGTCCGGCAGCTGTTTCGTGATCGAACTTCCCACAGTGGAGCTCTAGATGTTCAAACTCGTTGCTCTCCTTGTTGCGTTTGGACTTGCCGTAGCCGCCTGCGGCATCCCGACAGATCCTGCGCCTCAGGAGCTCACACAAGAACTTCATGAGGATCTCAAACCCGAGGATCAACAGACCACGACGACAGAAATCAACGCGACACTTGATGCCCAGATTGTGAAGATATATCTGCTCGACACCACCGATACCGAGCGCAGTCTGCTCGCAGTGGCCGATCGCACTCTGCCGAGCGGATACAGCCCCGAGGAGCTCATACAAACGGTGGCGGAGGGCGCGACCGTAGACGAGCAGGGCCTTGGCTTGAACTCAACGATTCCGCAGGTTCCAGATCTCATCATCAGCGTCGAGTCCGAAGGCGGGCTGCTCGTCATTGACATGACGGACGACTTCTGGGACCTGGAGGGCAGCGATCGCCGGGTCGCAGCTGCTCAGATGGTCTTCACCGCCGTCGAGAGCATCGGAGTGGACCGGGTCGAGCTCCGTCGAAACGGTGAGCCCCGCGCTATCCCTGAGGCCGATGGTTCTATCAGCGATGATCCCGGGAGCCTTACGATCGCAGACTTCCCTGAGCTGGACCCCACAAAGCAACGCGCAGACCTCTAGGCCTAGGCAAAGAAGTAGCGGGCCACATCCTCATACATCTCGGGACCGACGGTCTTACACCGTCCAGCGACCTCCCCAAGCGGGACCCGCACAATCTGGTCGCTCTGAAGTGCAACCATCATGCCAAAGTCGCCGTCGTGCACTGCATCCACCGCTGCTATGCCGTAGCGAGTCGAAAGCACCCTGTCGTAAGCCGTCGGGGTACCTCCGCGTTGCACATGGCCCAGCACCGTCGCGCGCGACTCGAATCCGGTTCTCGCCTCGATCTCGCCCGCGACTATTGCTCCGATGCCGCCAAGGCGCGGGTTTCCCCACTGGTCCTCGCCAAGATCCGGAAGCTCGATTGTCCCCGGTATTGGAACCGCACCTTCGGCTACGACCACGATCGACGCGTAGCGGCCACGACCGTGGCGCCGCACGAGTCGCTCACACACAATCTGGATATCGAACGGATACTCGGGAATGAGGGTGACTGCGGCACCTCCGGCGAGGCCCGCGTGTACTGCCACATGACCAACATGTCGACCCATCACTTCAACGACCATGACACGGTCATGTGACTCGGCGGTCGTGTGGAGTCGGTCGATCGCGTCGGTGGCAATCTGCACGGCGGTGTTGAAACCAAACGTATATTCCGTGCCCCAGATGTCGTTGTCTATCGTCTTAGGCACAGCCACAACTGGAAAGCCCAACAAGGAAACCCGGTTAGCCACGCCCAGGGTGCCGTCACCGCCGACCACGATGAGCGCATCAATCTTCATCTCCTTAAGGGCGCGGATCGTGCCGGGCAGTCCGTCCTCAAGGAGCGCTGGATTTGTCCGGCTGGAGCCGAGGATGGTTCCACCCTTGGGCAGGGTGCCCCGCATGCGCTCGACATCAAGCTCCACGGTGTCACGCTCGATGACGCCCCTCCAACCGTCTCGGATTCCCACGATCTGAGAGCCGAAGTCTCTTTCTGCCTTGCGAACCGTCGCGCGTATGACCGCGTTCAGTCCAGGACAGTCGCCCCCACCAGTGAGCACTCCAATGCGCACGAGGATCTCCTTGAGTCGTGGCGTGTGACCCCACGTTAGCTGTCCAATCTAGGCATGAAAGCGTTTACAGGTCGACGCTGTGGCGAACAGTACAGGTGGGCCATTAAGTTGAAGCGCCATGTCCACTGTTATCGCCATTGACGCAGGTACCACCGGCGTACGCAGCCTCGCCGTGAGTACCCAGGGAAAGGTCACAGCAAAGGCCTACCAGGAGTTCACGCAGCATTTCCCTTCGCCTGGCTGGGTCGAACACGATGCTGAGGAGATCTGGCAGGCGGTACTGCAGACTCTTCGCACACTCATCGCAGAGATCGGGACCGGCGACATTTCGGCCATCGGCATTACGAATCAACGCGAGACGATAGTTGCGTGGGATGCGACCACCTCGCTACCGCGACACAACGCAATCGTCTGGCAGGACCGGCGCACCGCGCATCGCTGTGAACAGCTCGAAGCTGAGGACTGGCTGCCCTACATAAGGAGCCGCACCGGCCTGGTCCTAGACCCGTACTTCTCGGCCACAAAGATCGAGTGGCTCCTGGGCAAAGGCGGAGTCTCAACAGACGAGGACCTGCGGCTGGGAACGATCGACTCATGGCTCGCGTGGAAACTTACCGGAGGCGCCGCACACGTCACCGACGTCTCCAACGCATCGCGCACAATGCTTATGGATATCACCACAGGTATCTGGGACGACAAAATCTGCAATGAACTCGGCGTGCCCAGCTCGGCACTGCCCAGAATTGTGCCATCGAGCCACCGTGTCGGAGAAACCACCGACGGTCTGGGTATTCCCGCCGGGATTCCGATCAGCGGGATGATAGGAGACCAACAGGGGGCTCTGTTCGGCCAGGCCTGTTTCTCGCCTGGCATGGCGAAAAACACCTATGGCACCGGCTCGTTCGTTCTACTCAACATTGGCCATGAGGTACCCAGCGCCGTCGACGGACTGCTCACGACGGTCGCCTGGCAGATCGGCGACAGCCCCCTTGTATACGCAATGGAGGGCGCTATTTTCGCCACCGGCGCGGCCGTGCAGTGGCTGCGCGACGGACTTGGCATCATCGCTGAGGCCTCCGAGACCGGACCACTCGCTGCATCGGTCGACGGGACTGACGGCGTTTACCTCGTCCCCGCCTTCGCAGGTCTGGGGAGTCCGTATTGGGATCCTTTTGCCCGCGGTGCGATTCTCGGTATCACCCGCGGCACGAATCGTGCACACCTGGCTCGTGCTGTCGTCGAGTCGATGGCATACCAGACTCGTGATGTTGTGGTCGCAATGGAGCAGGCCGGAGGCCTGGATCTCAAGGCGTTGCGTGTCGACGGAGGTGCATCAGCAATGGACCTCCTCCTGCAATTCCAGGCCGATCAGCTGAACGTCAGAATTGAACGACCGGTCTCGACTGACACCACCGCCCTTGGAGCGGCCTTCCTCGCAGGACTGGCCGAAGGCGTGTGGGATTCCGAAGCTGAGATCGCCGAAACCTGGGAAATGGACGTGTCGGTAGCTCCGAGCGAGGACCGAGAGATCCCGGACGCGGCGTACGCGCAGTGGCACGAGGCGGTCGCCAGATCTCGCGACTGGGCGCGGAGCGAGACTCCCGGCTAGAAGTCATATTGCAGTTTGATTGCAATTAATCCCAGTCAACGTACCGGAAATCTAGATAGGATCGATCGCGACGCTAAGACGTCGGTCCGTTGAGGACGACAGTGGACATGTGGGAATCCGTCTTGCAGGGAGCAACAGTGGACTTCGATAGAGACCAGTTTCTGCGATGGCTCACCGGAGACATCGCGGGCAAACTGGAGAGCGTGCTCGGGCTCGAAGAAGCGTCTGGCTATCTCAGCCTCGTCGGAGACTCAATGGGGTCTCGGCTTCTTGAGGAATATCGCGCGGAGCGCGGATCGGAATCCTGGGACCTGGAAGAGGTAAGCGAGGTTCTCGTCGATCTGAAACGCCGTATCGACGGCGGGTTCGTCGTAGAGTCGATAACCGACGATGAAATCATCTTTCACAACTCAAGATGCCCCTTTGGCGACGTTGTGACCGGGCATCCTTCGATGTGCATGATGACCTCAAACGTGTTCGGTCGGATTACCGCCGAGCAGTTCGGTCAGGCGCGGGTCGAACTCGAGGAGACAATCGCCGACGGCGATGGCCGCTGCGTGGTCCGCGTCAGCCTTGATCTTGACAAGCCTCCGCAGCGCGAGGACGCACGAGACTATTTCGCGGATCGAAGCTAGGAATCTGCGTGCCTGGAGATTCACCTCCAACTCATCTCATGGCCCAACTCGTTGGCCATCCCGTGCTCGTCCTTGAGAGCGACGGAACTGTGGTTGACCACGCGGGCACCGCCAGATTGCAGGTACCCGCGAAGATCGAAGAGCCCCACGATCTGCAGTCCATGTTGCGCTCGACAAACGCAACGCCAGCCAGTTGGACCGTTGACGGCAATCAGTGGCGTGTAATGGGTGCCCGATGGTCAGCCTCAAGCACACTCATTGTGGCGATTCTGGTGCCCAGGGAGCAGGCGGGATTTGCCCTCTTGAACAGGCAGATCCTCGAACTGAGAAATCGCGAAACAGAGCTCAGGAGTGCACTCGACAGAGCCAACCGGGCGGAGGCGGACGCATTGCACGTAGCGAACCGCTACAGCTCACTTGTCGCGAGCAATCCGTCGCCTACCGCGCGCTTTGACGAGAAGTTGACGATCACCGAACTGAACGGCGCTTTCGCCGGGCTATTCGATTTGGCCGAGAGCGCTCTACTCGGCCGGTCGCTCGGTGACGTCACCATCTTTGGCAACGATGGAGTAACGACGCTCACTGACTCGATCAAACGCTGCTTCGATGAACGCCAGGTCGTCGAGCTCGAGAGCGTCAGTTTCGTCGTGGATGGGACGCTGCGCTGGTTGGATCTGTGGCTCGTCCCTGAAAATCCCGTGGACGCCATGTCTACGGCCAGCGTTCTTGTCATCGGATCCGATGTGACGCGGCGTGTAGTGAATGAGCACGAGCTTGCGACACTCGCAACAACAGACCCTCTGACGGGTCTGCTCAACCGCAGGGCATTCAATGACCGTCTGTCTCATGCGCTCGCCCAACTGGAACGCGCTGGGGGTGGCCTGGCGGTGCTCATTATCGACCTTGACAACTTCAAGCTGATCAATGACACGGCCGGACACCAGGTTGGTGACCAGGTCCTGCAGCGCGTGGCCCAACAACTCACCGATACCTCCCGCCAAGGCGACACCGTGGCCCGACTGGGAGGCGACGAGTTCGCGATAATCG
>CAYUOD010000055.1:0-10460 GCA_964446225.1 uncultured Acidimicrobiales bacterium
AGCGCGACGTGCTCGTGCACCATCCCTACGAATCGTTCAACACGTCGGTGAATGCATTCATCGGCCAGGCCGCGCGGGATCCGAACGTTTTGGCTATCAAGATGTCGCTGTACCGGACCTCTGAAGATACCCCCATCGTCGATGAGCTCATCTTTGCTGCCGAGGCCGGCAAGCAGGTCGTGGTGCTCGTAGAACTCAAAGCCCGCTTCGATGAACTCGCCAACCTGAACTGGGCCAGACGCCTGGAAAAAGCTGGCGTGCACGTGCTCTACGGGGTCGTCGGCCTGAAGTGCCACTGCAAGACGACGCTGGTGGTGCGCGAAGAGCGGGACGGACTGCGCCGCTACGTCCACGTTGGCACCGGAAACTACAACGAACTCACCTCTCGCTACTACGAAGATGTCGGCCTCTTCACCTGTGACACTGAGATCGGCGCCGACCTCAGCGATCTCTTCAACTATCTGACCGGCTACAGCCAGCAGACCGAATATCGCCAGCTTCTTGTTGCCCCGCTGCAGATGCGCAACTGCATCATCGACTACATCCGCCGCGAAGCACTTGAGGCCGACGGCCGCATCGTCATGAAGATGAACGCCCTCGTCGACCCAGGCATCATCGACGAGCTGTACGCGGCCTCTGCGACCGGTACACGGATCGACCTCATCGTGCGCGGTATCTGCTGCCTGCGGCCAGGGGTACCCGGACTGTCTGAGAATATCCAGGTGCGCTCGATCGTCGGTCGGAACCTTGAGCATTCGCGCATCTACCGCTTCGGCACCAAGGACCGGGGGCGCACCTATCTGCTCGGCTCGGCTGACATGATGCCCAGAAACCTTGACTTCCGGGTCGAAGCGATTGCGCCCGTCAAGGATCCTGAGCTCAAGGACCGCCTCGAGGACGTGCTCGACACGTTGCGCGAAGACGACGAATTGGCCTGGGAGCTGAGATCGGACGGAACCTGGTCGAAGCTGGAGTCCGAACACGGCATCAACAGTCATCTCGAGCTGCACAAACTCGCAGCCAAACTCGGCAGCAACCGGGAACGAGACCTCGTTGGAGACTCCGAACAGGTGCTCGTGCAGACCGCCGGAGGCGTCGTGGTGAGGCTCAGCGATCCGCCTGAGATTCTTGTCATCCATCGACCGAAGTTCGATGACTGGACCCATCCCAAAGGCCACCTGGACCCCGGAGAAACCGCTGAGGCTGCCGCAGTCCGCGAGGTGCTCGAAGAAACGGGCATCGTAAGCGAACTTGGGCCAGAATTGAGCACCGTTGAGTTCGCCGTGCGCAGGAACCGCATTAAGCACGTGCGCTACTGGCTTATGACGCTGCCCGAAGAAACGAAAGCCTCCGGTGTGCCCAACGAAGAGGTCGACGTGGTCCGCTGGCTGCGTCCCAAGAAAGCGAAGCGGCTCCTCACCTATGAGCGTGACCGGAGTCTGGTGGACGAAGCCATCGCCCTGCTGTAGCGCTGCCTCAGTTCGACCGGTCTCGGATATGGCCTAGTCGGCCCTGTGCTGTTTGGACCTGTGCTGTTTGGCCCTGCGCGGTTTGGTCGGTCCCTGTTTGGCCTGTCGTGGTCGTTGCGCGGTAACTTGACGCAGCGAGGAGGCCACATGTCACCAGTGGAAACAGAACTCAAGGACAACGTGCTCGTAAGCACGATCAACTCGGGGAAGGGAAATCCTCTTTCGCCGGCCGTCCTGACGCAGCTCAACGCCGACCTGGACCGCTGCGAATCCGACGAGGCCATCGGCTCCTGGGCCGTTCTTGGTCAGCCGGGGCTCTTCTCGGGCGGCTTTGATCTCAGCGTCATGCTCAAGGGCACGCTGCGCGAGATCACCGAACTGGTCTACAGCGGGGGCGCGTTCTTTACTCGTATGTACGCATCGCCGACGCCAATCGTCGTTGGGGCCACTGGGCACGGCATCGCCGGCGGGGCGCTCATGATGCTGGCCGCGGATTCTCGAATCGGCCACAACGGTCCCCTCAAGATCGGTCTCAACGAAGTCGCCATCGGCATGGTCCTGCCGAACTGGGCGCTCACTCTGGCTGGTGCCCGTCTCTCACCGCGCCACATCCAACAGTCCACCGGCACAGCGCGGATCTATGACGCTGCTGGTGCACAGGACGCCGGATTTCTCGACACACTGGTCTCGCCTGAGGATCTCGAAGCCGCGACAATGGCCGAGGCCGAACGCCTGGCGAACCTGAACGCCGACTCGTACGCGACCACGATCGGCATCACGCGTAAGGGCACGATCGCTCAGTTGCGGGCCGACCTTGTCGCCGACCGGTCATTCATCGACGCTCTCGAGGGGTAGTCCTCGACGCCACCGGTCCCATCCCTCCCCCCTTATCTCGTGAAGCGTAGCTGAGTCCGATATTTGGTAACCCAGTTACGCTTCGCCGAAGGATGGACGGCGCGGACCGCCTAGTGAGCACCGCCCGGTGGACCTGAACGCTGTTCGTGGGCGGCGCCGACATGTTTGCCAATGTCCCACCCCAACGAACTGAGATTCTGCGCAGCCCACACCGACGACGCTTCATCGGTGACAGTTGCCAGCGAATCGTTGTACCGATTCATGAACCCGGCTACCGCCACAACACTGAGGAGCGTCCGGGCTTCTTCGTCGGCATAGTGCTGGCGGATCGCTGCGTGATGGGACGCGTCGACCGCGTTCGGCGTCGTCGCCGCCGCCTCTGCAAAGCGCAAAGCCGCACGCTCTCGATCGTCAAAAGCCGGTGAGGATTCATAGCTCCACAGCGCCTGCACCTTGTCGACGGCAACGCCGACACCATCTAGTCCATATGCACCATGGGCCTGACAATGAAGGCTGCCCGACGACCGACTGGCCACCGTGAAGACCATCAGGTTTATCTCCAGACCCGGGGGACTCAGCAACACCAGGCCCATCAGGTCTTTGACCTTGTCGTACATCTCGGGCCACGCTTCGAGATCCCAGTCCTGTCGGTTCTTGTACTCAGCCACGTGGTCTCCTGAAGATCGATGCGTCACCAGACGTACGGCAGCAGCCGTGCCGAGTCTGACAGAAATCCTCATAGACGACACCGAGACGATTGGGGTGGCTGGGGCAGAATGGACCTATGGATGAGTTGATCAGTGAGGCAATGTCGGTTGCGCCAGATGATGTAAATGCCGCGCTGACATTTCTTCTTGATACGGGCTTTGAGCTGGACTCGACCAAGAGCGGGCACAGTCCGAGCTTCGGTAACCGCGTTCTGCAGTTCGACGAGCCCCCGATTTCGGTCCGCATCGTGCGGGATAGGGGTCAGTGGGCGTGCTACGTCCGCCAGCGGACCGAGCGGTTCTACGCGCTTGCGACGGGCCTACGAGCCGCCGGGTGTATGCAGGCTGCTCAGCAACAGGACCCGAACGATCAACTCGCCGCGCAACTGCCCGTTGGTATCTCGTGGGCAGCGCGGCTGCCAGAGCTCGTCGCCTGGCTCAGGGACACGGACCGGACTATCGAGCTCCAGGCGGTCGCAGAACAGGAAGCTGAGAAGTTCCGCCAGCGCCGAGCGGGACCTTCGCCCAATCCATAGATGCGTAAGTCTCGGCGGCCATAGCCAACCCAGTTACGCACCTACGCCAGAGGGGGAAGGCGACCGGGGCCGCTACTTCCAGGCCGTGGTCCGCTTTGCATCCCGCCGCCCGTGGCGTTCGAACGCCAGCGCAATGAGCTCATCCAGCAGCTCGGTATAGCCAAGGCCGCTCGCAGCCCAGAGTTTCGGAAACATCGAGATCGGCGTGAATCCGGGGATGGTGTTGATCTCGTTGAGCAGCCAACCGCGCCCGTCCGCCTCATAGAACATATCGACGCGGGCCATGCCCTCAGCACGCAACACCTCGTACGATCGCAGCGCCATCGTTTCGAGATCGGCCCGCTCAGCGTCGCTCAACAGCGCCGGAATGATGAGCTCAGCAACACCATCCAGATACTTGTCTTCGTAGCTGTAGAACTCGGCCCCCGAGCGAATCTCGCCCGGCACGCTGCATCGGGGACTCCGATTGCCCAGCACGGCGACTTCAATCTCGCGGCCGATTATGTTCTCTTCGACGACGATCCATTCGTCGTAGCGGGCAGCCACGGCCAGCGCACTGCGTAACTCTGCGAGATCATGAGCTTTCGAGACGCCTACCGACGAGCCCATATTGGCTGGCTTCACGAACAACGGCAGACTCAGCTCGTCGATGAGCTGCTGCGCCGTCCCGGAGGTGATCTCGTCCTCGTGAAATCCCCGCCACGCGGCCTGGGCTATTCCGGCTTCGTCGAGCACTTTCTTGGCCATGATCTTGTCCATTGCCAAAGCTGAACCGAGCACCCCGCAGCCCACATAGGCCACGCCAGCGAGCTCGAGCAGGCCCTGCATGGTGCCGTCCTCGCCCATTGGTCCGTGGAGTAACGGCAGCACGACCGTGTTGTCCGCGCTCTGCTCATGTAATACCGGGGACGGATCTGTGCTCTGGCCCACCGGCACCAGCGGCGGGACATCTGACCCAGCTGGCAACGACAGCACATCCAACGCCGCGTCGGACAGAGTCCACTGCCCGGTCCGCGTTATACCTATTGGCTGCACCGCGTAACGGTCGGGGTCAAGGGCGCGCAGCACGTGCGCGGCAGTAGCGCAGGACACATCGTGCTCTGCTGATTGCCCGCCGAACAGAACAACAACCTTGATGCGATCACTCATCCCAACAAACGCTAGCCCAGCCTGTTCCACCACCCCGGACACACAAGGCATACTGCTGGGGTGAACTTCGACCTCGACGCCGTCGCAAAGGCGACTTCCGGAACCCGTTCCGGTCCGAATCTGCAAATCTGTGGCGCTTCCATAGACAGCCGAACAATCTGTGCGGGCGAGCTCTTCATTCCGATCATCGCCGAACGGGACGGGCACGACTTCATCCCAGCAGCAATCGAGAACGGAGCGGCCGCCTACATCACCTCGCAGCCGGTCAAGGAGGCACAAGGCGCCAGCGCCGTCCTGGTCTCAGACACCGCCCGGGGACTCATGGACCTGGGGGCATTCGCCCACCGTCAACTCAAAGCCACAGCGACCATCGGGGTCACGGGTTCAGTCGGCAAGACCAGCGTCAAGGACCTCACCGCCGCGGCGCTCACGCCGTCACACAACGTCCATGCGAATCCAGGCTCTTTCAACAATGAACTCGGCCTACCCCTGACCCTGTTGAGCGCCGCTGACAATACCGAGATCCTTGTGCTTGAGATGGGCTCACGGGGCGTGGGGCAGATCGCTGAGCTGGCTGCGCTGACCAGGCCCGATATCGGCGTGGTCACCGCAGTGGCGATGGCACACACCGAACTGTTCGGATCGATCGACGAGGTCGCCCGGGCAAAGAGCGAACTCATTGCTGCGCTGCCAAGTACGGGCACAGCGGTGCTGAATGCTGACGATGAACGTGTCATTGCTATGAAGCGAGTCGCCGCTGCCCAAGTGCTCACCTACGGATTCAGCAGTGCCGACGTGCAGGTCGAGAACGCCGAACTCCGTGAGGATCTCTGCCCGAGTTTCACGCTGAAGACTCCCGCTGGTAGCGCCCTTGTGAAACTGAGCGTCGCCGGACTGCACAACGCGGGCAACGCAGCGGCCGCCGCCGCCGCCGCGCTCGCGACCGGGGCCAGCCTCGAGTCGATCATCATGGGACTTCAGCAGGCTCGCATCAGCCCTTCACGGATGGCAGTGCACAACCGCCCATCGGGCGCGGTCGTCATCGATGATGCCTACAACGCGAATCCCACCTCGATGAGAGCCGCACTTGACGCTCTGGCGGCGCTTCCACACAAGAACAAGGTCGCTGTCGTCGGGCTCATGGCTGAACTCGGAGCCGCAGAGCGATCTGCCCATGAGCAGATCGCGGACTATGCCGCAGCGCTCAACATTCGGCTGATCGTTGTGGCGACAGATTTCTACGGACTCGAGCCGGTTGACGACTGGCAGCAGGCAGCTGAATTGCTCGGCGAGCTTGATGCCCACGACGCGGTGCTCGTGAAGGGCAGTTTCGTCGCGGGCCTCAGAGCCCTGTCTAACCACTTGACGTCTGAGGATGTCTAGTCCAGCGGCGCGAGCGCTGCCTTCAGTACTCGCAACAGTTCACGTCTAGCGCGCACCAGCGAGCGGGTCGTGGGTTCAACGCCAACAGCGCGCATGACTTCCTGGTCGGTCGCAACTCCGGCGACCATTGAGAATCCCGCAAGCAGCATGATGCGGTGGTCGTGCGGTTGGAGGCGCCCCGCCGCGACTTCATCTGCAAGAAAGTCGCTGGCGCGATCCAACAGCGGTTCCATCTGGGTAGTCGCTTGACCGGCCCAGGTGCCACCCAGTCGAGCTGCTTCTCGCAGGATCCCAAGGAGTTCGGGCTGCACCGCGACGACATCGAAACTGGCTCTGACCACGGCTTCTATCTTGTCCCAACCTCGGTCGGGTGTGCTCAAAGCCAGTCCGAGCGCTGCTCCCAGACGCTCGATGGACTCGGCCATCACGGCCTCCATCAAGGCATCTTTGGATCCGAAGTAGTACAGAATCGCCTGCTTCGTAATGCCAAGATCGCCGGCCAGACTGTCGAGCGAGGTGGCTTCGTACCCGCGACTCGCGAAGACCACCAGGGATCGATCGAGGATTTTGTCGCGCGTTCTCACCGAGGGCACCGTAGCCCAGCTCGGGTGGCGAGTTCCTGTCGAACTCACGATCACCACGTTCCCCTTACCAAATGGTAAGTAAGGTGCTACATTGACGAAGTGATTAAGCATCAGCTCGCAGGCAAGCGAATCGCGGTCACAGGCGCAACCGGTTTTCTCGGTACCGCGCTCGTAGAACGACTATTGCGTTCTGCGCCCGATTGCGAACTCGTGCTCATCGTCCGTCCGACGAGACGCAGCGATCCGGGTCGGCGCATCAAGCGCGAAGTTCTGAAGAACAACGCATTCGATCGGCTCAGAGAACAGCTTGGCGACGAGTTCGATATGACGATGGGCCGTCGCATCGTGACCATCGCGGGCGATGTCGCTAAACCCGATCTCGGTCTGGACGATGCCGGACGAGCCGCCCTCGCAGACTGCGATATCTTCATCCACTCCGCGGCCACAGTGAGTTTCGACTCACCTCTCGATGCCTCGGTGTCCATCAATCTGCTCGGTCCCAACAACATCATTGCGACACTTCAGGCGCTTGATGTTCAGCCCCACCTCGTTGCAGTGAGCACCTGTTATGTGGCTGGCAGTCGCAGGGGCGACGCGGCCGAGGAGTTTCTCAGCGACACGCCCTTCCACGTCGAAGTTGACTGGCGCGCCGAAGTCGTAGCTGCGGAACGGTCCAGAGGCGACGTAGACGCCGAGAGTCGGCAACCCGAACAGCTCGCAAAGTACCGAAGAGATGCCAGATCAGAACTCGGAGCAGCTGGCACACCGCTGCTCGCCGCCAAGACCGAACAGCTCCGCGCCAAGTGGGTCAATGAGCGGATGGTCGACATCGGCAGAGCCAGAGCATCCTCTCTCGGCTGGCCAGACGTCTACACGTACTCAAAGGCCCTCGGCGAGACGGCGCTCATCGAACTACACGGGGACATTCCCGTCACCGTGGTGCGCCCATCCATCATCGAGTCCGCGCTTTATGAGCCGTATCCGGGCTGGATCCGCGGCTTCCGCATGGCCGAGCCAATCATCATCAGTTATGCCAAAGGCGAACTGCATCAGTTCCCCGGCAGTCCTGAGAGCGTGATCGACGTCATACCGGTGGACATCGTCGCAAACACGATCATCGCCGCCGCAGCTGAGCCCCCTCCGGATGAGCCGCAGGTCTACCAGGTGGCGTCAGGTGCGGTAAATCCCCTTGAATACCGGGTGCTCACCGACACGGTCAAGAAGTTCTTCACGAAGAATCCGGTCTATGACACAAAGGGCCATCCAATTCATGTGCCCGAGTGGGAGTTCTTCGGAACAGCCGACCTCGAAGGCCGTCTGAACCGGGCCTCGGCAGCTATTCGCAAGGCCGACAAAGCGGTCGCCGCACTGCCGCTGCGAGGTAAGCAGAACAAGCTCAACGAGCGTCTCCAGGAACAGCAGCGGGTCATCGATCAGGCGCTGGGCTACGTCAAGATCTACGGTGCTTACGGTCGCTGCGAAGCGAAGTACGGCATTGAGCGGATGCAGGCCATGCGCGGCCGTATGGACCCAGCGGACCAGGCGTCGTTCTGCCTCGATCCCACCCAGGTGGACTGGCCGGTGTTCATCGCCGAGACCCACCTCCCCACCGTGGTCGAGATCGCCCGGGTCAAGATGACGCCGGGCGCAAAGACGGGGCCTTCGCGTCAGCAGCGACTCCGTAATCAGGTCCTTGATCAGCGCCGTGAGTTCGCTGCCTTCGACCTCGAGAACACGCTCATTTCATCCAACGTCGTCGAGTCGTATGCCTGGCTTGCCTCGCGTCGCCTGAACACTCAGGACCGGGTGCGATTCGTGCTGAAGACCGTGCTCGGCGGACCAAAGATGCTCGCCACAGATGCCCGCGACAGAACCGAC
This sequence comes from uncultured Acidimicrobiales bacterium, assembly GCA_964446225.1. GTDB lineage: Bacteria > Actinomycetota > Acidimicrobiia > Acidimicrobiales > Poriferisodalaceae > CAYUOD01. The sequence continues at coordinate 8,562 of CAYUOD010000055.1, forward strand.
TTCCTGCGGGATTTCTACCGCCGCTACGAAAACGCGCCGGTCGATCAACTCGAGCGGGACGCCCACGAACTCCTCACCCAGATCATTGTGGCCAAGTCCTTTCCCGCGGCGATCCGCAGAGTGCGGGCCCACCGCGAAGCTGGCCATCGCACTGTGCTTATCACCGGCGCCCTCGATCTCGTCGTCGAGAACCTCAAGCCTCTGTTCGATGACATCGTCGCCGCAGAGATGACCATCAAGAACGGGCGCTATACCGGCGAACTCCGCTCGGTGCCTCCAACCGGCGAAACCCGGGCGCAGGTGATGCTGCAGTGGGCCGAGAAGCACGGACTCGACCCCAACCAGGGCGTCGTCTACGCGGATGCCACGAGCGATCTTCCGATGCTTGAAGCTGTTGGACATCCCGTTGTCGTGAACCCCGAAGTCCGCCTTGCAGCAATCGCGGAACGTCGGGGCTGGCTCGCCGAACAGTGGGCGACAGCCCCCGGGCCATCGAAGCCGCTGCTACCCATCGCACCAACCTGGCGAGGCATCGCTGGTACCAAGATCAGGAGACCGTCATGAGTCCCCGTAAGGGAATCGTCGTCGAGGTCGATACTCGAACTCCCCCAGTGCTCTTCCATCACGGCGAGGGCTTCAAGCTGGAGAAGTTGCCGCGAGGCAGCCGGATCATCTATCCGAACGAGCCACTCGAAGGCCTGGCCGATCCCGAGGCCGCGATCCGCCACGCGTTGCACAATCCTCTCGGCGACTGTGACCCACTGCCAGCCCTGCTGTTCAGCGGCATGAAGCTCACCATTGCGTTCGACGACATCTCTCTGCCTCTGCCGCCGATGGAACGTCCGGATGTGCGCCAGCGCATCATCGAGGCCGTGCTTGATGAAGCCGCCGCCGCTGGTGTCGATGATGTGCACCTCATCGCCGCTCTTGCGTTGCATCGACGCATGAACGAATCTGAACTGCGCCACGCCGTTGGCGACCGCGTATACGAGGCGTTTGCTCCGACCGGGCAGCTCTACAACTTTGACGCCGAAGACCCAGACGACGCCATGCACCTGGGCGAAACCGAAGCGGGCGAAGAGGTCATTATCTCCAAGCGCGCTGCTACGAGTGACCTGCTCATTTACGTGAACATCAATCTCGTCTCGCTGGACGGAGGCCACAAGAGCGTCGCCACCGGCCTTTCGACCTATCAGGCGATTCGCCATCACCACAACCCTGAGACCATGGAGAACTCCAAGTCCTTCATGGACAACAAGAACTCTGAGCTGCACACCAAGAACTGGCGTCAGGGCGAAGTCATCAAGAACACCGGTCTCAAGATCTTCCAGATCGAGACCACCCTGAACACCGCAACCTTTCCGTCCGCGTTCGACTTCCTGCAGAAGCGCGAGTGGGAATGGAACATGCGGGACAGGGCCTCCTACTTTTCAACCGCCGGCGCACTCAACCGCACACCCTCAAGGCTCAAGCACCGAATCTTCCACTCGATTCGTTCGCCGTATGAACTCACCTCTGTGCAGGCCGGCGAGGTCGAGGCAGTGCACGAAGTCACGATCAGCCATGTCTACGAGCAGCAGCTCGTCGAGATTGAGGGTCAGAGCGACATCATGACAATGGGCATCCCCTACGTGGGGCCCTACAACGTCGACTCGATCATGAATCCCATTCTGGTGGCCTGCATGGGTCTGGGCTACTTCTTCAATCTCTACAAGGGCAAGCCCGTTGTGCGTGAGGGCGGCGTGGTGATCATGTCGCATCCCACGAAGGCCGACTTTCACCCGGTTCACCACCCCAGTTACATCGACTTCTTCGAAGAAGTGCTCTCAGAGACCACTGACCCGCACAAGATGTCCCACCACTTCGAGGAGCGCTACGCCAAGGACGAGTGGTACATCC